>JACMPS010000493.1 GCA_014377395.1 Chthonomonadaceae bacterium | reverse complement strand
GTATCGTCTGGAGCCGGAAGAAGACGAGACCCTGCCGCAGTACGGCATTGGCTTGACCTGCTTGCACAAGTATTCTGCGTCCAGTGCCAATCATCTTTTGCCGTCTCCAACAGAGGAGCAACGCGAGATTGTGATGGAGAAGTTGCTTCGATTCCCTCCGAAAATCGTGTGCTTCAATGGTAAGGACGTTTACAACATGGTGACGGGCAAAGTTTGTACGGATTGGGGCGAACAGGAAGAAAAGATCGGAGGTTCCCTTATGTACGTGGTACAGAGTTCAAGCGGAAGAGCCGATTTGTGGGGACGTGAACGCCTGGAAGGGTACAGGGAGATCAAAGCGCGATTAGATCAACTGAAATAGTCAGCACACATTCACCTGCTTTGGGCAGTGATCGTAAAAGAACTCCTTTCACGCTGGATTACCTGAAGAGCGGGCAGACGGAAAACGTTCCGCCTGCCCTTTTCCGTAAGTCAGACTATGAAAAAACACGCTCTCAGTATGTTGTTGCTCGGTTCATTATCAGTTTTGATCGCCGGATGCCTTGTTCAGCCGCTTTCGGCACAGGAGAAAAAAGAAGTGACTCCGCTTTATGAGGAAGAAGTCGCGGCGTCCAATCCGCTCCGTACCGAGCAAGCGACAGAACTAAACGCCTACATTGATGCCCTTAAAACTGACAGAGGACGGCTGAAAACTTTGTTCACCCCGGACTATTCGTCACCGAAATCCTACGAAACCTCGACCAGAAAACTCCGACAGAAGTTTGCGGAGAGTATTGGATTCCCGCCGCCCGGAAACCCCGATGCCGAACCTCCTACCTTTACAAAAATTGGAGAGGACATGCTCGGCACCTACTTTCGGGTTAAGATTTCGGTGTTGCCGGGAGTTCATGCCGAGGGAATTTATATCGTTCCGAAGGGCTTGAAGCCGAAGGAACGTGTGCCGCTGATTATCGCTATGCACGGAGGCGGAGGTTCGCCGGAGGTGGCTCTCTTTCACGGAGGGACGAATTATCACGACATGGTACGCGGCGGAATCAAACGGGGATATGCAGTTTTCGCGCCTCAACACCTGTTTTCGGCACAGGGCTTTCCCGGCGATATTCGCAATCGCACCGATGAGCGGATGCGCCTTCTCGGTACGAGTTTGACCTCCGTGGAAATTGCGAAGATCACCCGAAGCCTCGACGTTCTGCTGAAACGCCCGGAACTTGATCCAAAGCGTGTGGCAATGATGGGGCTTTCCTATGGCGGCTATTATGCGCTTGTCACGCCCGCGCTGGAGCCTCGAATCAAAGTAGCGGTTTCGAGTTGCTATTTTGGGGTACAAGAATGGCGCTACGAGAAAGACGAACTTTCCGTCCCCTCCGATTTTCGGTTTTCGGATCGCTTTTCACTGTTTCAAGACTCGGAGATCGTGGCATTGATCTGCCCCCGTCCTTTGCAAATCCAGGCGGGTTCTCGTGATGACGCCGATCATCGAGAGGGAGGAGTACGTCTTGCACCCGCTTCCTCCACTTACTACGAAAAACTGAAACGCGGTGAAGCGTTCCAGTTTACGATTTTCGACGGAGGGCATGAATTCAACGATGAAGCGGCGTGGACATTTGTAAAAAAACACCTTTAGCCTTTATGCAGGGGGGAGTGTCAAGTGTTGCAATGAAGATTTCACTCTCCCCTTTTGCGTTTTTGCGTCTTCGAGTGAGGTCTCTCCCCTCCGCTGCATTTCTCTGTGTCTCTAGCGAAGCGGGTGGTGACTTACTACTCCCTATCACCTAATCCCTACTCGGCTTTATAGTCGCGCCAGAGCCAGCGCAACGATTCGCCTAAAATAGAGTAGCCATGCGCCGGGTTGTGGTCGCCTTTTCCAAAGACGAACTTGTAATCGTACTTCTTAAACTCAAATGCCTTCGCCATTTCCTGATTTGCAAGAGGCCAGTTTCCATAGGGATTATCTAGATCGTGGTCGCCGTCTTGCAGAAAAACGCGAATCGGCTTTGGTTCGCCCCGGCGGATCATCGCGGGGTAGTTGTGTCCGCCTTCAAGTCCGGTTTTTCCTCCGGCTAGATTGACATAACTGCCGATCCACGAGAGGACTTTGCTGAACTGATCCGGTTTTTGCCACGCAACAGTGAAGGCACAAATGCCGCCGCTACTCAATCCGGCAACTGCACGAGAAGCGGCATCGTGTCGGAGTTTGACGGTTTTCTCGACTTCCGGCAGGATTTCTTCGAGGAGAAATCGGGCGTACTGATCGGAGAGCGTGTCGTACTCGAAACTACGCTGATTATTGCCCTGCTTTTTGGCGTCGGGCTTGAGATTGCCGGGATTGATAAAGACGCCAATCGTGACGGGCATCGCTTTTTCGGCGATGAGGTTGTCGAACGCGGGAGGAACGCCGCCCTTGTAGCCGCCGCCGTCTTGAAAGATCATCACGCAGGCGGGCTTGTCTGCAGTGTATTGCGCGGGAACATAAATCCACCAATCCCGATTTGTGTCCGCGAATATTTTGCTCTCGAAGTTCGGCATCTGGGTGACTTTGCCGTGTGGCACATCGGGCTTGACAATACTGTCCGGGTCTTTGGGATAGGGGCCACCGACCTGTGCCAAGGCGGAAGAGGCGATTAATCCTGTGGCAAGGGTTGCCAGCAAAAGGGCGAAACTGAGTTGCATAAAGTGGAGTCCTCTAAGTGATTTTGTGCGAGGCACGGTTCCACAAAAGAGAACCCGATTCCTCCTTGCGAGGATTTGTTTGGGTGCTAGAAAAGGGGCGTGAAGAGAATTGTCCTCGCGTCCTTCCTCTTGAATAACCTTTTAGATCGACTTAGTGCAATTCCACCTAAGATCGTATGGAAAGATTTTGTTTCGGGTAAACTATAGGGCATGAAACCTCCGCTCTTTACCCGTCCCTTCACCAAAGACGAAGGGGCACACCTCGAAGACGCTCTGCGCTCGCCCGATGCCTTCCGTCTTCGCCGCGCCCAGTACCTGCTCGC
>JACMPS010000492.1 GCA_014377395.1 Chthonomonadaceae bacterium | reverse complement strand
GCCCCGACTTCGTGAAAGTGGATCGTGTCGGGCGTCATCGCATGAATCTTTGCCTCCGCGTAGGCGAGGACCGTAAATGCTCCCATCGTGCGCTTTTTCACCGTTTCGGAGAGAGGGCTACGCTCGACTATTTCCCGAATGTCGGAGAGGTGTCGCCCGTGTGCCTCGTCTTGCTGATGCAAAACGACATCCACATCCATCCCGGAAATCCCCTCTTTTACTACAAGTTTCGTGTGCAGGTCGTAGCCGGAGACCCTGAGCGAAGCGAGTGCTTTTCGCCATTCCGCTTCATCAATTCCTGCATGGAGCAACGCCCCTAAAATCATATCGCCGCTCACACCGCTGAAACAATCGAAATACGCAATTCTCATCGTTTAGCCTCGTCTCTCCAATCCCTGCCGAATCGCTGACTCGAACAAAGCGCGTCCGTCTGCTGAGCCGAGCATTTTTTCACAGGCGCGTTCCGGGTGGGGCATCATTCCCATGACATTGCCGTCTGCGTTCGTGATTCCGGCAATGGCGTCAAGAGAACCGTTCGGATTATCCCCCGGAGAAATTTTGCCCTTTGCATCGGTGTAGCGAAACAAAACCCGGTTTTTTGTGTTGAGTTCGAGAAGGGTTTCTTCGTCACAAACGTAGCGTCCTTCGCCGTGCGCTAGCGGGATTTTCAGCACCTGCCCCGCCTTGTACATTTCCGTAAAAGGTGTGGCGTTATTCTCGACGCGCAGATGAACATATTTGCAAACAAACTTGAGATCGGTGTTCCGCATCAGCGCACCGGGCAATAACTGCGCCTCACACAAAATCTGAAAGCCGTTACAAATCCCAACGACGAGACCGCCCCGTTGCGCGTGACTTCGTACCGCGTCCATCACGGGAGCAAAACGAGCCACCGCCCCGGTTCGCAGGTAATCGCCGTAGGAAAATCCGCCGGGAATGACGATCAAGTCGTATTTTCGCACGTCTTTCGTGTTGTGCCAAACGTATTCCGCCGTGTGACCCAGCACGTCCCGCAATACATACAGCGCGTCCTGATCACAATTGGAGCCGGGAAATTGAAGCACGGCACACTTCGCTTTTGCACCGGAATTGATCTTAAATTCTTTCGGAGGGGCGGCGGTCAGCGTCATACTTTTCCTCCCGTCGTCGAAACCAGTTCGTAGGTATAATTCTCAATGACAGGATTTGCAAGCAATTTGTCGCACATTTCCCGAATCCGTGCGTCCTGATTTTCAAGACCTTCCTCGATTTCAAGTTCAAGATACTTCCCGATCCGCACCCCGCCCACCTCCCCATAGCCGAGCGAGTGCAGGGCATCCTGCACCACGCGCCCCTGCGCGTCCAACAAACTCGGCTTGAGCATCACCCTTACTTTGACCTGCGCCATCCTGTTTTCTCTTTTCTTTTCCACTTCCATTATGATTTTGAGTACGCCCCCGTTTGTCTTTTCGTTCTCGATCTTGAGTTCTAACTTGAGTTTTATCAAGGTAGTCTCTTGTAGGTAGAGACGCTTTTTGCCACACCCCGTAATTAAGAGGTTCAGAGAGCGGAACCCCTACGAATACATCACAACGTTCTGCCCTGACGGAGTCCCAGGTTCCAAAAGGTCTATTCGGAATGCTGTACCCACTCCGCCGTTTGCCGGGTGTGGTAGCCATCATGGGCAAGCATCATGGTCACAAACGTGCTCAGGCTCATTTCCCCTATATTTTCTCGTTGCGCGGTGCGCTCCCATTGCTCGTCCGTCATAGTTTGCAGAATTTTCATTGTTGCCTCACGCCCTGAACGAAACCGGGTGATATTCTGGAGAGGATTTTGACGTGCATAGTCGTTGTCAATCGCCCTCTGCCCTTCGTCAATGTCGGGCAAAGCCGGGTTGTCTTCGGCGAGGGTGCGTTCGATCCGCATCTTCCAGATCAGTTCCCAATCGGCGAGGTGAGCGATCATTTCGCGCAGGGTAAACCGTTCGGGATCGGGGCGTTCGTCCCACAAACTGAGATCGGCGGGTAGCCCCTTGAGCAGTGATTCGAGGACGGTAGGTGTCCCTTCAAGGGCGGATAAAGTATATTTTTTAACGGCAGGCAACCACATGAGCGTCTTTTCTCCTTAGATTTGGGATTGATGAGGACTAAATTGTACTTGCCAGTACCCCCGAAGGGAGAGGCAACACAACTTTACGGTAAAGATCATCCAGTGTGAGCGTGATATCGAGCGCGGAAAGAGTGAGCGTTTCATCTTCACCCAGATAGTCGGTGAGCGTCCAACTGCGGGCATCTTTGCGGACATAGTGGGTGACGCGCACCCGGTCAGTAGCAACGATAAGGTAATCGGTGACG
>JACMPS010000491.1 GCA_014377395.1 Chthonomonadaceae bacterium | reverse complement strand
TTGCAAGTTCGATCAGGGGCTTTAACGCTTGTGAAATCTCACCGAGCGTTTTTTTGTGCGCGTCTTTCAGAACGGGAACCACTAACCCCGCTTCACGGGCAACGGCAACCCCGATATTGATTTCTCGGTGAGACCGAATTTCCTCCTCGACAAGAGAGGCGTTCAGAAGCGGAAACTCCGGCAGAAGTTTGGCGGCGGCTTTGAGGATCATTTCGGTGTAGGAAAGGCGCACTCCATACCCCTTCTCAAAATCAGGTGCGATTTTTTCGCGCAACTGCACACAATCGGTCATGTCCACTTCGAGCGTGAGGGTGACACGCGGAACCGTCATCGCGGACTTCGTGACGTTCTCGGCGATGCGTTTTCGGATGCCGGAATAGGGAATCGTCGTGTACCCTTCGCCCTGAGTCGGAGCAGGATAAACCGGTTCAGGAGAGGCGGACTGCTCCTCTGCATGACGCACAATGTCCTCACGGCGCACACGGCTACCGGGCAACCCCAACGCGAGATCACCGACCTCCACGCCCAGGCTATCCGCCATTTTTGCCGCCATTGGCGTCAGGCGAGGCACAGGATTTTGCGCTTCGCTTTGGACAGGCACAACGGAGGGGAGAGACGCTATAGGCAAAGTAGAAATTGGAGCGGCGGCTTTTTCCTGCGCTTCGAGGTAAGTCAGAATGTCTCGCTCGATGATGCGACCTTCGGGACCCGTTCCCTTTCCGGCAAGTGCCGTCAAAGAGACCCCTTTTTCGGTGGCGATCCGTTGCGCTCGCGGCGAAATCATCAAAGGCGTGGAGGGCTGGACGAAAGACTGGACACCTGAAACTGGAGAGGGCGTTTGCATCGGCTTTTCCTCGCCTTTTGGAAAGGCGGAAATCGGAGGCGCGTTGAGGGGGACAAAATCAGAAGCGGGTAAGGCTTTTTCATTTGTTATTTCTTCGATCTCCTCATTCTCAGTGCCAAAAATAGCGATTATTGTATGAACAGGAACACTCTCACCTGCCGGAGTGAGAATACGCCGCAACACTCCCCCAAACTCAGATTCAACTTCAAGCGTCACCTTATCGGTTTCGATTTCCAAAAGCGGATCACCGATTTTCACGGTTTCGCCCTCACTGAAAAACCAGCGAACAATCGTTCCCTCTTCCATTGTGGAACCGGGTTGAGGCATCCGAACCAACTGTGCCATGGCGAAATAAAAACCTTTCAGGTGAAATGAAACCGAGGCATACAGTGTACCGTGCAAAAAGATTTTTTTTAGAAGAGACTTATAGACGAAACCGCAAAGGTTAGGGTAAATTGATCCTTATTCGGAAAGGAATTTTTATGTCCCCTACACGTTATCGAGGATTTACCCTCATCGAGCTGCTCGTTGTGATCGCAATTATCGCTATTCTTGCCGCCATTCTGTTTCCCGTGTTTGCTCAGGCACGCGAAAAAGCTCGTCAAACTTCCTGCCTCTCTAACATGAAACAAATCGGAACCGCCGCCCTGATGTACACCCAGGATTATGACGAAGTGACCCCCCGCAACTGGTGCGGAAGCATGGGCTTCGAGGCTACAACCGCCGTTGGAGACCCCATTGATCGGTATAAATGGATGGACTCACTCCAGCCTTACGTCAAAAACACTCAGATTTTCACCTGCTCCAGCACTACCAACCTACCCTACATTCCGCGCACCTCCCTGAAACTGGGAGAGACCACGCGCAAATACGGCTCTTATGCCTACAATCGGGCTTACGGCGGCTTCGACCTTGAGACTGACGTAACTCCGGCAGGAAAATCACTCGCACGTTTTGAGGTTCCGGCGGATACTGTCTGGTTTGCCGAAACAGTAGGCGGCGGACCCTACGACTTTGATTTTCGGTGGGCAGATGTTGCCTCGAACCCGATAGTCTCGACGACCTCTCCGCGCAAACTCGTGGATAAGACCGATCCGGTGAACATTCAGTACATCATCGAGCGGCATCAGGGCAAAACAAACGTTCTCTGGTGCGATGGTCACTCAAAAGCCGCCTCTCTCGATGCTCTCACCCCGAAAAATACGCAGGGCGTCATGTACAAATTCACCGTCGCAGACGATCAGGGGCAGTAGGAGAGAAGGGGTTAGGGGTTAGAAAGATGTCAAAAAAGTCTGACTTCGTTTCGGGAATAAAGCACTACAGTGATGTCCGCGATTGAGTAAACTTGAAACGGCGAATTTATTCCGCTGATAGACAAATTCCAACCCCCTCCTGACCTCCCCCTTCCTTGTTCCTTGGGGATTATGATTTCAGGAGCCTAGAGGGAGTCCGGGGAATAAATTCCCCGGCTACAAAGGCGCGAAGTCCACCTGCGTGGACTCAATGCAAAAACAAAGGCAATCCCGTTTTAATTGCCAGCGACCTTTCGCTTCTGTACAGCACGAATGGTGTGTCCGAAGGAAGTCGTGCGAACCGTTGAGCAGGAGTTTGTGATTAGGCGCGGGCGATATGCCTCTGAGCGCGGAATTCATTCCTGCGGCAATGTAACAATTTCGTCTCGCGATAAGGCACAAGATAAGCCCTTATGCAAGGGGGCGGAACTAGAGTAGTGCGTTCCCTCTTTCACGCTCAATACCCGGAGATTTGCCCCATGTCCTCCCCCGTTCCTGCTCTGAGAAAAAAACTTCCTCTTTGGGCGAAATCGCTGATTGGGGTTTGTGTCGGCTGTGTGCTGGGTGTTGTGTTCGGGCAAAGACCGATTGTGTTTGGTATCCATAATGCGGAACTCGCGACGATTGGCGGATTGGTCATTCGGCTCCTTAAAACACTGGCGACCCCGCTGGTGTTTTTTGCGATTGTAGACGCTTTTGCTCGGACGCGCATCTCCGCGAAACAGGGCGGCAAACTCCTGCTTTTTTGTTTGATGAATGTGACTGTTGCGATGACGATTACTCTCACCGTGATGAATGTCGCAAAGCCGGGACTTGCATGGCGGGGGCATTTACAGGAGATGATGGGGGATGTCACCCGGCAGACTTCGCCCGACTCAGTCGTCAAAAAAGCCCCGAAAGAAGCGAGCCTCGATCCGCTTAAAAACATGGATCGCACCGTACCGGAAAACCTTGTTGATCCCTTTCAGCAAAATACCGTGTTGACGGTAGCATTACTCGGTGTCCTTGTAGGTTGCGCCTTGCGGAAGGTCAAGGACGAACAGGAACTAACGGGAGAGGACGGCTACAAACCCGTTGAAAAAACGGTTGAAACGATCTACAAAATTCTCGTGCAGATGCTGGAATGGACGGTGCAACTCGTTCCCTACGCGGTCATGGGAATGGTCGCGGCAGTCGTCGGAAAGTCGGGGCTGGGCGTGTTTCGCCTTCTGGGAACGTTTCTGGCGACGGCATTGTTCTGTCTTGCGTTTCACGCGCTCGTTTATTATCCGTTGATGGCATGGGTGATCGGGCGTCGCTCTCCGAAAGAATATCTCGGCAAGGGAGCGGACGCTATTCTCACCGGACTTTCGATGAACAGCAGTCTTGGCACGGTTCCGATTACTCTCAAATGTCTGAAAAAGATGAACGTCTCCGAGTCGAATTCGCGGCTTGCGGCGTGTGTCGGCACAAATCTGAACAATGACGGCATCACGCTTTACGAAGCAATGACGGCGATTTTTCTGGTACAGGCACTCGGTTACGCATTGCCTTTCGGAAAGCAAATCGTGATCGTGCTGGCTTCGATTATGGCGGGTGCGGGGGTCGCGGGGATACCGGAAGCAGGTCTGATCGTGTTGCAACTGGTGCTGGCAGCGGCGGGTTTGCCCGAAATGGTGATTTTTGCGGCACTCCCACTTATTTTGCCTGTGGACTGGATTATCGCTCGCTGTCGCTCCGGTGTCAACGTGATGAGCGATATGCTTGTGGCGATCCAATTACAGGGGCGTACCCGCGACGGCGAAGAGGGGTGAGAGGATGACCTCTCAATAGCCTCTGAAAAAAAACCGTGAATAAATTCACGGGCAACAAAAGCGCAAAGTCCACCTCCGTGGACTCCAGAAGACGCAACTCCAATCCAGTTTTTCAATAACTTCTCGAAAGAGAAAAGGGAAGCGCAAAACCTGCGCTCCCCCTCTCTGAGTCTCGAACGAACACCGGAACATTTTTCGTTGCCGATACCCTCGCTTAACGAGGTTGAGGCATCGGACGTCCCCCGCCACCGGGCATTTGCATTCCGCCCATTGGTTGTGCTTGCTGAAGTTTGTTCACAACTTTGTAGCGTGCCATCAGTCCCGTGAGATATTCCTGAGATTTGGGTCCACGCACTTCCTCGGTGGCTCGTGTTTTCGCATCGGCAGGAATATCCTTGCCCGATTTCGTCACTTCGATAATATGGTAGCCAAATTGGGAGCGGACGGGTTCGCTGAGTTCACCGGGCTTGAGAGCGAAGGCGGCTTTCTCAAATTCAGGCAACATTTTGCCGTGAGTGAAAGCACCGAGTTGCCCCCCCTTTTCTTTAGAACCGGGGTCATCGCTCTGCTTTGCGGCTTCAGCAAAGGTAATTTTTTTACTTTTGATGTCTGCCGCAATCCCTTGAATCTTAGCAAGAGCCGCCGCATCCGCTTTTTTGGCGTCTTCCGGGTTCGCGCTTGTCGACTCAGGAACCGTAACGAGAATATGACGTGCCTCGACGAAATCCTGATCCCCCATCGGATGTCCCAGGTCTTTCACCATTTGCTTGCCAACCAGTTCACTAATCATGTATTGAGGGCGAAGCACCACAAGCAGGCGGGCTTGCTTCAAGCCATGAATTGACAGGTACTGTGCATCCGATTGCTCCATCGGGATATTTCCCGACTGACGCTGAGCCAGCAACAATCGGCTCAGATAAGCCTTCATCTCCGCCTGAGTGGGTTTGATCCCTTGCTTGGCGGCTTCTTGCTCGACGACTTCCGACATAAGCATTCGCGCCAGCGTTTGCTGAATCGGTTGCGGGGGAGTTTCGCGAAGCATTTTGAGCACTTCTTCTTTTGTCAAGGTCACCGAGGCTTCTTTTTTGCCGGCGAACATTCTCTCCGCGGCTTTGGTACCGATCACCTGTGCCGCACTGTTCTGGATAAGTTGCGGTGCGTCCATTTGTAGTTGCCCGATCAACTGGCTCCACAGAATTTTCTTTCCGTTGACGCTTCCCACCATCGGGTCATCGGCTTTGATGATCGGCTTGACAACGGTTTTGTCCGGGGCAGTTGTGGTCGTCGTTGTTTTGGGTTTCTGTGCCTGGGCAGGGAAACTCGCGGCAAAAATCGTAGTAGCGGCGAGCGCAACAGGCGAATACTTAATCATTTGCGAACTTTTCTCCTCTGAATGAGTCGCTCTCTGAACCGGGGTTCGGGGGTCTCCATTCGGGTGTCAATCTTAAATTTACAGGGGATTTGATGTTGGCTCGACTCGGAACGAAAGAGATGAAAACGGTCGAACCGGGATAGTTTACCACAAACTGCGATTGACTCTCAAGTCGGTCTTGTAACGAGAGTGTCTTACTCTAACAAGACGACGGAAGACGGAGAGTGTTTCAGTGCCATTGCCCTTGTATGCTTGAGCGAAAAAGTAAGAACCTTTGCGCTTTTCGGGAGGTCGTAGCTTTCCTCACACACTGACTTCACCGGGGGTTGCTGAAGCGCGGGCAGGCGTCGCTATCCCTGCGTTGCGCCGGATGTCTTCGATAGCGTCCTCGGTGACTGCCTTCTCGAAAGAGCGAAAACCCGCGAGATGAAACCCATGCTTTGCCGCCATTGCCGAGATTTCGTCCACCTGAGAGACGGTCACTTCTTTGCCCAGCGTGAAGTTTTCGTAGCGTCCCTCAAGAGCCAGCATCATGGTTTCCGACATACACGCATAGGCGGTTTGAGGGGGGAAGCCAAAATAAAAATCCTCGCCGGGACTTTCGGGCTTGAGCATCTTCACGTCTCCCGGCACTTTGACCACGCCCCCTTCAATGACAAGAACATCGTTGCGCTCTTTGGAAACCCGCACCGACACATCACGCGGACGCGCCACATCGCAGACGACCGCACCCCGTTTGATATGCTCCGGCAAAATCACGGCGTCCACCGCCGAAGTGACGGTGACAATGACATCGGCGTCTTTCAGGCTTGAGGGAATATCGGTGGAAACGGTCATTTGAGCGGCGCACTTGCCGCGCAATTTTCCGGCTAACGTTTCCAGTCGGTCTCGGTCACGCCCGATCAAGCGAACTTCTGCGGCGTCTCTGCCGAGAATTTCCGCACAGGTCGCACCAATCGAGCCATTTGCGCCAACAATCGCAACGGTGGAACGTGACAGCGTTTGTCCCATCAGTTCCGAAGCGCGGCGTGTTCCTTCAATCGCAGTAGCAACGGTGTAAGAGTTTCCCGTCGTGATCGCAAGACCGGGAACACGTTTTGAGAGAGTGATTCCGCCGTCTCCAACAACGGAGGTAAATGCTCCCAATCCTAAAATCCCCGCCCCTAAATCCTTTGCGATGTGGGCACACTGCTCCAGTTTGCCATAGACGAAATCAAGCGGGAGGGAAAGCATCTGGCGTGGCGTGAGCGGACACACGATAAACCAGCCCTGCGCCTCCGCACCTGTCGGCGATCTGATTCCGGTGACATTGGCGACGACAAGAGGGCTACGTTGCTTGATGTACCACTCGATCAGCGAAATTGGCAGGGCTTTTGCTATCGGGTATTTGCGGGAAACGTCCCGGCGGGCATCGAGCGGATGAACGATAAAGGCGAATTGTTGCATGGATTAAAGGTTGGGTGTCAGAGGATCAGACGTTCAGCGTCTGAACCTGGGGTTTCCAGTCGAGTTCTTTTAATTTCGAGAAGTAGTCTTCGGGCGTCAATTCGGACGGCGGCTTGTTCAGGATCGTCACGAGAACGGCTTCCATGACGTTGGTTCC
>JACMPS010000490.1 GCA_014377395.1 Chthonomonadaceae bacterium | reverse complement strand
TTAGCGGAAAAACGTTTATACGTCTGCTACAGGAATGGATTCCGAGCTCGGAAGCGTGCCGCCCTATATGGACAAAACTCGTACAGCTTACTCGTACTTGCCGGGTCAACCGGAAGGTTTCAGGAGACTAAAGGAGAGGACATCACCACTGCCTTTGCCTTGAGTCCACGCAGATGGAAGTCTTGCGAACCGTTGAGCAGGAGTTTGTAATTGGATGTACCTGCAGACCGTTGAGCAGGAGTTTGTGATTGGGGTGCTCTTGTAGCCGGGGAATGAATTCCCCGGACTCCCTTTGTGCGTAACTTGAGTGGGTTACTTTTTAGGTTTCAGCGTCGTGTCCACTGCAACGGGAGCATTGATCGCCTGCACGTCACGTGCCATTGTTGCCGTGTAGACCGTCGAGCCGTCATACTCAGGCGTCGAGAAGACGTTGCCGGGCCCCAGTTCGTATTTCCAGATCACTTTGCCGCTTTCTGCGTCCAGTACCGTTACTCGTCCCCGTACTCCGATGATCGCCAGAGTTTTTCCGTCCGGTGAAAGCCGTACCGAAGAGTCGTAGATCGCCTGTCCGATACTCGATTGCCAGCGCAACTTGTGCGTCGTCGTATCAAAACAGTAAACGCTTCCTTTGTCACCAAGTCCCGCCACATAGAGTGAGGTAAAGTTCGCCACCGGGCTACTGTAGCCGAGATTGTCACTTCCCATCGGAGCGCGAACTTTCCACAGTTCGTGTCCGTCGGTAACATCGAGCGCGTGAAGATCGCCATCGTTTGAGACCGCATAGACCTGCGTTTTGTCCACAACAGGACTTGCAATCGCCGGGGAATAGTAAAAAGAAGTCACGCCTTTTGAGTTGACTCCTAAAGGCTTTTGCCACCGAATCGACCCTGTTTTCACGTCGAGCGCATAAAGTGTGTTATCCCAACATCCAGCGTAGAACGAGGTGCCGTCCGTTGCGATACGCGACTGATGAAACCCGCCCGTTTTCGTTCCCCACAAGCGCGTCAGTTTGCCTGCGCTCAACCCGACGATTTCCTCTCCAATCCCAACACACACCACTTCTCCGGTGATTGCAGCCGTTCCCCAGATCGGCGAAGTCCCTGTATATTTAGCGGATTGTTTGCCGTCTTTCGCATTAAGCGCGTAAAAATTTCGATCCGAAGAGCCGATGTAAACCGTGTCACCCACGATCAACGGCGTAGCGGTCACGGCTCCTTTGGTAACGAATCGCCAGCGAATCTTTCCGTTTTTTCGGTCAAGTCCATAAACGCGCCCATCGTTTGCACCGATAATGACCAGGTCTCCATAAAGCGCGGGACTGGATTGAATACCGTCTTCAAGATTGGTTGCCCAGCGATGATTCGGTTCGGTGGCGTCTCGCTCGACCTCGAAAATTGACTCCTCCGTCAAAGCGGTTTTCCGCGCTGTTGTCAGGCGAATTGTCGCCGCGTGAACCCCTACCGAGACGGAACGCGCCGCAAATTCCGACGACCAGATGTCACGCATATTTTTGGTGAGGGAGAGCCAATCCCCGTCGTCAATCCGATAGTCTGCCGTTTCCTTATCAGGCGTGTCCTCAAAGGCACGAGGCACCAGCGTGGCGGAGGGACGACGACGCTCCAGAATGGAAACGTTGGGATCGTCAAAACCTGCCTGCAGAACAGAACGTTTTTCGCCGCGAGTCGGAATTTTAGCGACCACTTCTGCCTTGTAAGCCGCGCCGTTTTTCGTAAATCGCTCGATTGTCACGTAAAGCGGCGAAACCGTCACCCGATGAAAAGAGCCATCGAAAAACTTTTTCCCCATCAAAGTTGTTACGCCATTGGTTCTCCAGACCGCATCGGTATGCCCGTGTCCGGTAAAAATCGCAAGAACGTTTCGCCCTTTTAATAAGGGGATGAGATCGCGTTCCGTGGAGTATTGCCACAAATCATACTCGTTATCAATGGGGCGTTTCAGGAAATTTTCACGCCCAATCCAATGGTGCATAAACACCAGAATCGGCGTCTCCGGCTTTAATTTCTTGAGGTCTTTCGCCATCCAATCCAGCATGGCTCGGTCAAAATGTCCCCAATGTTCGAGCAAAACCGTCGTATCCAGCAGAAGAAAGTGGGTTCCGCTTACGTCGAAAGAACTGTAAGGCTTGCCGATCTCCTGAGTATAGGTCTCTTTTCCCAGTGGGTTCCAACGTACATCGTGATTACCGGGAACGGCGTAAAACCCTACCCCGCCCTCTTTAAGCAAGTTGATCGCGGACTTCGCTTTGGCGAACTCAGCGGGTGTGCCACCCTCCGTCAAGTCTCCGGTGACAACGGCAAACAGGGAGGCGAAATTGCCCCCCTTCACCGCATTTAGCATCTCTCCAAAGGGTGCAAGATCACTCGCTTCGGTAAGGTGCGTGTCCGTCAGGGTTAAAAAAGAAAACGTATCCGACGCACGATCTTCCGGCTTTTGAGCCTGTGCGGGACTTACCAGAGTCCACATCACCAAAAGGAAAGAGACACATCGAAAGCAAAAGGACTGCAAATTTCTCATAGTTCCGCTTATCTTCGCACCAGGGTCGTGACGTTTTTCATCTGCATTTTGCCCGCTCCCTGCTTCATGCTCGCGCTCATGTTCATCGTTATGGTGGATCGGACAGGAAAGCCATCTTTCATATTGATCAGCAAAGTTCCCACCGATGTCATATTCGCTTGACCGGACATCGAACTGTTTACCGCAAATTGAGCGACCTGTTGCCCGTTTACCGTTTTCAATCCGAGAAATTTGTAGTTGATTGTCATCGCCGTCAGGTTTGGAGTGGAGTTTTTGCCGGATGAGAAAGTTTCTCCAATTTTAAGCGGGCGGTTAGGCGGCGTAAACCCCATACTCGCGCTAAGGTCGTCTCCACCCTTTCCCCCAATCAACTTTCCGTTTGCATCGTATTTGACAATGGCACTGTTTCCGGCTCCGGCTCCCCCCGGCATCGGTTTTCCATTCATTGTCATGGCACTGGATGTCACATTGACCGAAGAAACTTTATTTTTGACATCGAGGACTTCCTGAGTGAGCGTTGCTTTAACGACATTTTTTCCGCCGCCCGGCATTCCTACAACTTCAGCATTGACCGTAAAATCATAAACGAGTTTCATTCCCTTGCTGTACTTCTGCCTGAAGAGGTAGCCACCCCCCGAAGGCGTCACCTGCGCCTCCACAGGGCTTACCATGCCGGAACCACACAGCAAAATTCCGACGACTGCACCTATTTTTACAAAACCGTTCATCATTTTTCTCCTGTTCCCCGTCTTTGACAGGTAAACTCTTTTACGCAACTTGTGAGAAACTTTCTTTCATCTTTGCCCCATCACACCGAAAAAAACAAACGGAACAAAAAAGGAAATTACAAAAATGCCAATCGTCACTGTCGAGGGAGAAACTCCCTTCGAGGTTGAAATCGGAACCAAACTCGTGCTGGCTCTGGAAGACAACGGCTACGATATTCTGCACCGTTGCGGGGGAATGGCGCGTTGCACCACCTGCCGCGTCGAAATCGTCACCGGGGAAGTCGAACCTATCTCCGAAGCCGAAGAAGACGCTCTGGAAGGAGTCGAGAACGCCGACATTTACCGCCTTTCCTGTCAGGTCAAAGTCCAACACGACCTGACGCTTCGCATCGGCAAACGCGCTTCCACCGAGGGCGTTGCACCGGGCCCGCGTCCACGCCCCTAATCTAGCCCAGCACTTTCTGCGGAGAGGTAATGCTTACGTTGCCTTCCCTACCTCCTCAGTAACGAGCAGGATTTCCGTCCCTTACCTCCTTTGCTCCTCTTCTGAAATCCAGGAGAGGAGCAAAGAAAAGTCAAGGGGCGGCTATTCGTATGCCGCTTAATGTTTCTACTCTCCTGTTTTGCCCCCCAAAAGATCAGCAAGCGTCAATGGGCGGGCAACCCCGCTCGCGCCGGTACTTATCGTTAGTTTGGCATCGAGAACGCGATTGATTTTCATTGCCGAATCTTCCAGGTGTAGGCGAGTGTAGGTGTCATAATCCTTTGCCATCCCTGCCAATTCCAACGACTTTCTAACCTGTTTGAGTTCGTGCCACGCCAGCATCTTTGCATCGTTCGGCATACTCGCGCCACTGCTCAGCACCATTCCAAACAGTGCGTCAAGGTAGGCGCGTTGCAGTTCACGGTGTAGCACTCCAATGTTTCGCTTTCCCTCCAACTCAGACCAGACCGCTTTTCGTGTCGCCGTAAATACTTCCGGTAAAGTCAGGGCTTTACGAAAATCTTTCGTCTTGAACTCGTTGTTGGAGATACGACTTAGAACTCCGGGACTGAAAAGATAGTTGACGGCGGAACGTTGAATTGAAGCTACCTGATCTTTCACCGGAAACGAATTAAACCCGGCAAAGCCGCTGTAAGGATCGGTGGTGAGCTCAACGAGGTATTCTTTCGGAATAACAAAGGCATTTTCCGCAAGGATGTTCTTCGCCAGCGACATCAATGCCCTGCGCTGCGTATCACCGTCAATCGGAGCGAGCATCGGTTTTTCACCGGGATCGCCCTTAAAGTTACGTCCGAAATGCAGTCCGCCAATGTAGCGACCAATCTGCGAACCCGCCCGCGATGCTGAACCGAGCGAGTAACTGAAGCCTCGTGTGAAATCCACGTACGAGTCGCCTTGTAACGGTAATCTAGAACCGAGCGAGTTCATCAAAAGACGGCTGATTTCCAGATTTTTCTCCCAATAATTCAGCGAGTCTTTTCCAAGATCAAAACGAGTGACAGCAGGATCGAAGCTGTCGGCGTGCTCATCGGATTGATACGCCAGACCCGGTTCATTGGTTCGTGAAGCGATTTTCTTCAACGCTGAAACTTCCGCTTCCATCGTGCCTTCTACGGGAACATAGCCGTATTGGATCGCCCACAAATCGTAAGGACCTATTGTTGATGAGTAGAACGGTACGTCTTTGTGTTTCAGGGCATAGACATTAAAGGGTCCATACTCCATCACCGAAGCTGTCACACCCTCCTCGTTCAACAATTTCGGGTCTGCGAGTTGCTTGTCGTCGTGCAAAGTCGAGCCGATAAAGTTATGGCGTAATCCCATGATATGACCCATCTCGTGAACGACTACCTCTCGCAAATACTGATGTAAATACTCTTCATTGGAAATGCCCATTTCAGGAGCCAGCATTGACAGAGCGGTAGCACCGAACCAACCCTGCTCCATCATTCCCTCGCCGTATTCGCATTTCTGCGCGTTCTTGTTGGCGAAGGGTTCGGGCTTTCGATCCTGCCACTGCCAGTAAGAAGCAGGATTGACGTTCTCTTTTTTCTCCAGTTTGATGTAGCGTACAAAGTTCGAGTCTACCGTAATCGAGGCATTTACAATCTCCCCGGTCAGAGGGTTTGCTCGAAACAGTGCCACTGCGTAACCGGAATCGGGGGAGGATACCCACCGAATCGTGTTGTAACGCATATCCGCCGTGTCCCAATCCGCATTATCCGGCATTTGCTTGACCTGAATGCCGTTTTTAATGCCGATCTTCTCCAGAGCCTTGTTCCACATCAAAATACCCTCCGAAACGGCGGTGCGATATTGCATGGGAATGGCATTGTCCAGCCAGAAAACAATCGGTTTTTTCGGTTCGGAAAGTGCCTCTTTCGGGTCTTTCTTTTCCAGATTCCAACGCAGGATAAAGCGTTTTGTCGAGTCGGCTTTGTCATCAACATCAAATGTCTGGTAATCCGTTGTAAAGTAGCCGACACGCGAGTCGGCGAGTCGGGGCTTGTAGGCAGTGTCTTTCAGTTCCCACAAATTGTAGATGACTTTGAGCGGGATAGAGCGAGGGTCGGCAAGCTGATCGGAACTCACGCCCAAACCGCTACTTCTACCGCTTCCTGCAAAGTGGTAATTCGTTTCGACGGTAAGGTTTTCGGGGAAATTTTTCCAGGCGGAAATAAACGTCTTCTCGCGGTCTAAGGAGTAGGGAATTCCTCCCCCTCCAAACAAACCGCCTCCTCCTGCAAAGGTCTGCGAGACTTGCGAAATATCCCCCTTAAAAAAGTCGGTCATGTTGATGAGCAAACTTTTACGATCCTCTTGCTTCGCCTCGATCTTAAAGGAATCGAGATAGGCATCCGGGAAAGAGCGTTTCAGAGAGCGAGAAATCGGCGTCCCCTCTTTTGCTCGAAAGGCAATGTTCGGTGTGACGAGATAAAGTTTGTCTTCCTGAATTTTGCAGAACTTAAAAACGAGATCATTGATCGGATTTCCCGCCACCGCTCGCCCCGAAGTTCCTGTTGCCATCGTCGCCTGAAGAAGATGCAGTTTGTCGAGTTGCGACTCTTTGATCTCCATGTAGACGGTTTCACGCCCACTTTCTTTCTTTTTGTAAAGCGTGAACAGACCAGGAATCTTCTCGTAGTCCTTCACGGTCTCATCAATCGTCTTTTCCTTTTTCTCGTCTTTTTTAGGGGGGTCAGCGGGTTTGGTTTCAGTAGATTTAGGGGGTTCTACCGCCTTTTTGTCGTCCTTCTTCCCTTTTTTATCGTCCTTTTTCTTCTCGTCTTTTTTTACGGAAGTTGCCACGATCTTTCCCGTAAAGGGGGAACCTTCAGTACGTTCGCCACTGAGTTTGCCATTCGCGGTAGGCGCCTGTTCGCCCAGAGAAAGGTTTTCGATCTCACTTTCACGAAGAATGGCGTCTCCACTTGAAATTTCGATGTCGTAAACGGATTTGACAGTCAGCGGAGACGAACCGGATGACTCCTTATAAATTTCTTTAACCTTAACGGAGTCGATTCCTTTGATTTTACCGAAAGAGACGACCTCAAATTCGGCTTTTGCATCCACCGTTCCGAGTTTCTCGTCCGCTTTGAGTTCTACCGTCCATTTGTCACCGACGCCTACCGCCTTTGAGACGAAAATAGGGTGAGAAGAGGTACGCAACCGCACGGAAACATTAGAATCTCCCTGTTCTTTTTGCTCCCCTTCATCATAAGTCATCAAAGTGCCATCCGACTTGATAACGATTTTGGTAGGCTTTTTTGATTGCGAATCGGGTACTTTTTGTCCGGCTACCGTGAGTTCACGAGTCTCATTAACGGTTTCATAAGTGATCGAGCCATCACTCCCCACTTCCGTCACCGTCGTTTTGGAGGTTTCTTTAATCTCCATTGTCTGCTTTTGTCCACCCAGTTCAAGACCCAGTGTCCCGCCACCACTATAGCGCATCACCTGACCTTTGGTGGCACGATAAATCAGGGCAACTTTGTCATCTGCAAGTGCACGAAGCGACAAAATGGGGAGGGTTGCCAGCAAACCGGTAAAGAGACACGCTTGCGCCGTCTTCCTTCTCATTCTTTAAACTCCTATTCTAATCTATGAGGAAAGTACAATTGATACGGGGATATGAAGAGATTACGGTTACGCAGTACGATAAGGTTTCGACAAAAAAGAAGGCGTTTTCTCTTTCAGAGAGGAAAGTCCACTGACCTCTTATTTGGAAGCAATGCCGTGAAATTCAGAGACGAGCAAGCCCGTCTTGATCAAGGCGAAGTAGTGTCCTTCACGCTCGATCTGATCTCTTAAAACTCCCTCGATCTTAAAGCCGAGTTTTTTCTGCACCCTCTCCGAACCCACATTGAAATTATAGTAGCAGGACGTAATTTTGTGCAATTTGAGATCATCAAAGCCGAAAGAGAGCATCGCGAGTCCCGCTTCAGTCGCAATTCCCCTGCCCCAGAAGTCACGCCCGATCCAGTAGCCTAACTCAGCCCGATTGTACTTTTGCTCCTCATTATTTCTTCCAAGTTCGATGCACCCGCAAAGAGTATCGGTCTCTTTCCACACAATACCTACCACAACGCCGCCCCCATTTTGATTTTTGTTTTGGGTGTAAAGGAAGAAACTTTCGGCTTTTTCGCGTGGGTAGGGAAAGGGAATCGTCGCGGTATTGCGTGAAACTTCGGGGTCGTTGCAATAATGGCAATGAGATCAATATCTTTTTCGATGAAGGGGCGCAGGGTCAGGCGGGGGGTTTGCAAAATCATGCGTTTTTCTGTCCGTAAGGGCGTGGCTCACTACACCCAGTTCTCGTTTCGTTGTTTCACCCACAATCTTATTGAGGCTTAATATCAAACGGATTGACGTTGCGTGAGGAATCTCTGTTTCATTACGGGTTCGGCAGAGGTTCCGTTGGTGGCACAGTTTGCGCTCCACCCTCACCTGGAACCGTTTGCGTTAACGGAACGGAATCTACGGGCTGAGTGAGACTTACTTCCGCCAGAAAATCCGTGCGATATTTGAGAGCGGCGATAATTTCCCGCTCGTAACAACAAGCCTCCGTCAACGATTTAAGCCGATGACGCACCATCACGGCTTTCACCACATCCGCAAACGGCAAAACACTGCCCCGGTTCACCTTTCGGTCAAAAAGGGTAGCCATTCCCGCCTCGGAACGCACGATGTCTCCCACACGAAAATTCAGCGTTGTCCCCGGATCGAGTTGAACCGTGCATTTGTCTTCGAGAGGCCAGTAAGTCGAGCGAGCCACCTTGATCTGAGCCGTCCGAAACTCAGGGCTACGCCTTCCCGCCTTCTGAAAAACCGCCGTCAGACGTTTTTCGCTAATTACTTTCTGAACGGCTTCCGCTCCCGTCAACTCCGCTCCGGTTTGCGGATCAACCACGCACAGGGTTCCGCTTTTGTCAACGTCCACGCCGAAACTCCGAAAGTCTTTCTCAAAAACAGGAGGCGCGTCGGTTTTTTCCTGCCGTAGTACCGTCGAAAGCGAACCCCGCCCATCTACCGCCGTAATAAACTGCAAAAAACCAATCGAAACAAATCCGGTGTCGTAAGTATTAACGGCATCGAATCCGCCTTCGAGTCGAGAGACGAATTTGGCAACTTTTTGCTCATTCTTGGAAAAACCCGCCACCGTAAACAGAGAGTCGAGTTCCGCATCGGGAACGTCACGAAGCGACTGCCCACCCACTTCCGCCCCCGCATCAAAACGATAATAAGCGTAACGGGGACGAATTGCCACATGACTTGTGTAAGCGTAAACGTCTCCGTCTCCAAACGTGACGGTGGTTTGTTGGGGAGCAACGGACGCGGCAAACTGAGGTGGATTACCAACGGCTCTCAACAATGAATCAGGCACAAGACCCGGCAAAGGGGGTGAAGTCAGAGAAGCAAACGGTTTCCATGCGGGGTTTAGTTTCTGATTGGCAATATCAGCGGTTTTCTGAGCCAGCCAGCGATCATAATCCAGTTTGCCCGTCACCCACTTTTCCCACCCGGAGCCGTCACCGAGTTTACCCGTCACGTCCATTGTTGGCGGCGGCTTTCCGTTTCCGCCAATCACTTGCTGATACTTCCAGAACCACAACGAGGCTTCAGGCGTGAGGCGTACCTGCCAGACTCCCTTTTTCTTAGGATCGTCGGCAAGCGTTGTCGTCACCTGCCCCGACACACTCCAGTAAGCAACGACTTTCGCCCGCTCTTCAGGGGTAAATGTTTGGGCGCGACCATACTGCGGAGCCATCGGCAACAAAAGTGCAAGCATACAAATCGTTGGTTTCATCGTCCCCACCTTGTCCACACACTCAAACTACGGTCAGATTACATTGGAGTCCACGGAGGTGGACTTTGCGCTTTTGTAGCCGGGGAATTTATTCCCCGGAATTCCTTTTAGACGATCTCCGGCATCACTTATCAAAATCACCCTTTTCAACGCTCCCAAACTAATTCGGGGTGACATCGCCTTTGGCAAGTCCCAGAGCAAACAAAATCCCTCCGGTGACATGGCTCTGATAAAGCGGGTCTGCCCACATCTCTTTGCGATGCCCCAGCGACGTATAAAAGACGCGCCCTTTGCCATAGGACTTTGCCCAGGAAACCATATATTCGCCCGGTTTCTTTGCATCGGCGGAGCCATCATCAGGGTGCGTATCCATTTTGATCAACGTGTGCAAATGCTCACGATCCACATTCTTGTACAGATAAATCTCATCGAAAGCGTTCCAGCGGTCATTACGTACCCACGTTCCCATTCGCGCATCGTTTTTCTGCTCTTGCGGAAGCATCATCTTCAACATCTGACTTTTTGCAAGGCGAACGTTCGAGGGAAATTTTGGATCCGTAATCATGCCGCTAATCTGGCACTGACGATTATGTCCTACGAATTCCCCGCCGAGCATCTTCACATAAGAAGAAACCGTATCAGGAGCATCGCCGGGAAACTGATGAAAGGTGTCGCCACCGGAGTGCATTGCCGCAAATCCCTTGCCCCCACTTACAAAGGCAAGAAACGCTTTTGGGTCAGGTAAGGGCAACACACCTGTTGTATTCGCAAAGATAATCGCGTCGTACTTTTTCAGAGAAACCGCCGTCATTTTCGTTTTGATGTCGTCATCAGTTCGGGCAAAGTCCGTTTCCCACTGCTTCGAGGTATCTCCGAGTTGCTTGATCGTTTCTTCCGCAACCGCTATCGAGTCATGGCGGAAGCCTTTGGTCACTGTCACAACCAGAACGTGCTTTTTTGCTTTAGGAGCGGCAACGCTCTTATAAAGTGGAAACAGTGAAAGCCCGACAGCAACGGCGCAAAGGGGCATCAATTTTATTCGCATGGTTTTGTTCAAATCCTTTAGAAACGGTTTGTACCGGCAAAATCAACCCTACTCACTTTGTGGAGCAATCAATCGAGCCGTTTACTTTTCGTGAGAACAGAATACCACATTGCGCGTTGCGGGTAAACTTTCACCATGAATCAAAACCTATCACATTTGTCGGACATAGATCAACCTCGTCCTCAAACCACCGTTGTCACCGAAATTTTGGAAAAGACGTTCGGTGTTCCCGAATGGCGTCCTCACCTTGACCCGCTCGAAGAACTCGTCGCCTGTATCCTTTCACAACACACCAGCGACATCAACTCATTTCGTGCTTTTGACCGTCTTAGGGAACGCTTTGCCGATTGGGAAGCAGTTCGCAAGGCTCCTGTCTCCGATCTCGCTGACGCCATCCGGTGCGGCGGTCTTGCGGACAGCAAAGCCCCGCGTATCCAGAAGGTTCTCGATCTTCTCCAGGAAAAGCACGGCACGATTACCCTGAACTTCTTAGAGGAAATGACGGACGAAGAGGCAAGAGGTTATCTGCTTTCCTTTCCCGGCGTCGGTCCGAAAACCGCCGCCATCGTTCTCTGTTTCGGCATGGGGCGCAATGTGCTGGCAGTGGACACCCATGTTTTTCGGGTGGCGTGGCGATTAGGACTGATCGAAAAGAAGATCGGGGAGGCAAAAGCGCATGACGCCCTGCAAAAACAACTCGAAGAGGGCATGGCGTATCGTTTCCATATCGCTCTCATTACGCACGGACGCCGCACCTGCAAAGCCATCACTCCGCAATGTGGCGTCTGCCCCCTCACGGAGCGGTGTCGCTACTACAAAGAGGTCATTCTTCCGGTAAAAGCACCCCCTATGGAAGAATCGTAGATTTCTCTGAGTGCGTTAGCAAGGTCTTTGATCAAGGCAAAATATGACGAGTTTGGTGTCCGCAGGACACGGGGCGGCACGCCTCACAGCGCGGACTTCAGTCCTGCGGAAAATATACCAACTCTACTTCGTCAACCTCCGTTTACCAATCCATCTTCTCCATCAAGATAGGTGATACCTGCACAGTCTTGACGGAAACCTTTAGCCTTGCCTTCATCGCCTCATCAATCCGGTCTCGCTTCTCTTGATAACCTTCGTGTTCCAATAACTCCCATATCTCCTTCTCCGAATAATACCACCGCTTTCCCTCCCTTCTACATCCCTCGCGCTTACCGAAATAAGCATGGAAGCCGGAAATTCTTCCTTTTTTCCTTAACAATACTAAACTTTGACAACTGATCCCCAGCACCTCCGAAGCCTCCAGAGCGGTAATCACTCCCGGCGGCATGGGCGGATGATGGCTCCGACACCTTACCTCAGTTCTCACCTGCCGCCTTCGATACTCCGACCAATCTCCTTTCTCCCAGTTGCGCCGCTGTTCCAATCGTTCCCTGTCATTTGCCAGATTCCTGACCTGAGTTTTCGACAGAAACATTTTCGATCCTTTTTGCCCCGGCAAATTCTGATAGCCCACCAGCTTCCCACTCTTTACCAATGCCCCCACACGGACACCAGAAACCTGCAACACTGCCGCCGCCTCCAACACAGTCAAAAACCCGCAAGAACGCGCATCGGCTTCGCTCATCTTCTCCACATAAGGCTGACCTGCATAGATCGGATGAGACCTTCGGTAACGCGCCCGATGCCTTAACGCCGCCTCGTAAGCCTCAATTTCGTGCCACAGATAAAAATAGGGATGTCCCGCGACATCCCACCGACGCAACTGCTTAAATTTTTGACGCTCTGCAAGAGCCTTCATTGAATGAGTCTGAAGCCCAAGCCTCCGCGCCGCTTCCATCACATGAATCCATTCCGATAGTTCTTCCACCACAAAAATCCTCCTCTTTTTTTCACGCTCTACAATAATAGTACAGCGACAGAGGGGGGTTTACTCATTTTCGTCGAAAATAATTAGATTTACTCGTAAAGGAGTTTTTTGCCGTTTGTCCGGCTTTCATTAATTCAGGTATACTTCTCTTCACATCCGTTCCCTCTTGGAGATTTTGCCATCATGCCCGTCCCCGATTCCGTTGTCCAACTTGTAAGTCGGTTCGAGGCTAACCTCTCTGACTACAAAAAATCCACCTACAATGAAACCGAGGTGCGCCGAGAATTAATTGATCCACTGTTTGCCGCCCTGGGTTGGACTATGGACAACAAGAATGGATTGGGAGAAGAGACAAAGGAAGTCGTTCACGAGTTTTCCATGAAGATAGAGGGCAAAGCAAAAGCACCTGACTATGGCTTCAAAGTCGGTAAAGAACTTAAATTCTTTGTAGAAGCAAAAAAACCCAGCGTTAATCTCAAAAATAATTCTGCCTCTGCTTTCCAAATCCGCCGTTATGCGTGGAGCGCAAAACTTTCGGTCTCCATCCTCACTGACTTTGAGGAGTTTGCAGTTTATGACGGTCAAATCGTGCCAAGCGAAAGCGATGGCGCAGG
>JACMPS010000489.1 GCA_014377395.1 Chthonomonadaceae bacterium | reverse complement strand
ATCGTCTTTTTCCTTTCTCTTCTGGTTGCAAAACGATAAACTCACCACCCACTACGTTAGAGACACAGAGGCACAGAGAAAAAATAGGGAGAAATACGAAGAAGTTTTATCCAAAGATTAACACAGAGAACACAGATTAAAATACAGAGAGAAAGCGTTGAGACGAAGCAAATTCCCCCACCCTGATTTCGTCCAATCACCCTCCCTCAAAAAGCCGGGAGAGGAGAGGCAATACAAATGCTCTTCTCGTTACCTTCTTTTCTTTGCGACTTGGTGTCTTTGCGTGAGGGTGTTCCCTCCCCGCATTGATCTAAACACCTAATCCCTATCACCTTACAAGGCATTATCTTACAAGGCATTATCTTACAAGGCATTATAAGAAATAACCTGTCAACCTTGTTTTTTTACAAGAGCCGATTGAACCAAGAGAAAAGTTCGCTGAGAAGCCTCCACCGTTTAGCCAATCATGATAAAGAGGCGAGATGAATTAAAACAAATCGGCGAGTTAAACCGTCTAAGAGAATAACGCCCGTAAGAGAAGCAAGCGAACGTTCCGCCCATGAAAGCGAAAACGAAAAGGATTCCCCCAATAATGACCGCACTGAAAATGACCGATATCCGTTCCGATGATTACCTGAGCGAATTGCTGGAGTTGGGGCGACTCCTCAATTCCAGTCTTGACTTGAAGCAAGTCCTTGAAACCGCGATTGAAAGCGTCGTTCGATTTGTCAATGCAGAGCGCGGATTTATCCTGCTCGTGGACACTACTAACGGGCGGGTCTGGGGGGAAGCCATTCGCGGCATGGACGAAGAGGCATTGAAAATGACGCTTTCCGGGCAGGACACCGAAAACCGCGCCGAAATCAGCCGCACGATTATTGACAATACGATGCTGTCCGGTAAGCCTATGCTGACCCATAATGCAATGGAAGACCCCCGATTTGCAGGAAGTCAGAGCGTACAGATTTCCAATTTGCGCTCTGCGATGTGCGTGCCGTTGATCGCACAGGGGCGCGCTCTCGGCATCATTTATCTGGACAACCGCATTATTTCAGGGCTTTTCAGTGAGCGACAACTGACGATGCTCTCGGCGTTCAGCCAGCAGGCTTCGGTTGCGATTGAAAACGCACGACTCTATGACAATTTGCGCCGATCCCTTGAAGATCGCTTGAAATTGCAAGACGCGCTCCACAAGCAAGAAACGCAACGACTTGCACTCGAAGAGGCGGGTCGCCTGAAATCGGACTTTATCGGTTATGTCGCGCACGAACTCCGCAATCCGCTCACCACAATTCGGGGCTACGTGCAGACGATGTTGCAGGATGAGGACAACACGCTCGACGAGGACATCAAACGTGAGTTTCACGAGGCGATTGAAGCCGACTCAGACCGCCTGCTTGATCTCATCAATGAACTGCTCGATGTCTCACGTCTGGAAGCGGGACGCCCGCTTACGCTCTCTCGTGGAGAGATTACCCTCAGACCGTTACTCGAAAAACTCGCTCGTCGCCACCATTTCTACAAATTTTTCACGAAGCAACATACGATTGTGACCGAGTTCGATGAAACCCTTCAAGACACGATGATTGCCGACGAAGACAAACTCAACCAGATTTTTTCCAACCTGCTTTCCAATGCGATTAAGTATTCTCCGCAGGGCGGAACCATAACACTCAGAGCCTCTCGCGAAGACCGAACTCACGTTCGTATTGAGGTAGAAGATAGTGGGTTGGGCATGAGCGAAGAGCAAGTGGGACGGCTGTTTCGGCAGTACGAACGGGTAGAGCGTGATGACATCCGCAACATACCGGGAACGGGTTTAGGACTCTTCTTGATCAAAAGTCTGGTAGAATTGCATCACGGAACGATTTCCGCAAAAAGTGAGACGGGAAAGGGAAGCGTGTTTTCGGTTGTCCTGCCCGTTGGAGATTAATCGAAATGTCATCTAAAAAATTCACCCGCCGTAAAATCAAATCAGCAATTCAGGGGTGGGTGTCGGCAGTGGTCGTGGGCGTGCTGGTGTCGGGCGTAGGTGCGGTGCGGGCGCAGGAAGCCCTCAAGCAAACGGCTGAAAAGCAGTTCAATCGCGGTGTCGAATTGTACCAGAAAAAAGATTACGAGGCGTCCCTTGAAGAGTTTAAGAACGCCCGTAAAGAGGCTCCCACCAATGTCACGGTGTTGCAGTGGGTAGGCTATCTCAATGTGCGACTGAAACGCTTTGATGACGCGCTTGAACCACTTAACAAAGCAATTTCCCTTAAACCGAGCGAACCGCGTAGTCACGAACACCTCGGCAATGCCTACGACGGACTCAAGCGTTATAACGACGCAATCAAGGAATTTCAGAAGGTGGCGGAGTTACAACCTAAGTCCGCCGATGCTCAGTTCAACCTCGGCAATGTCCTCTACAAGCAAAACAAGTTCAGTGAAAGCGTCGTTGCTTACCAGAAAGCCGCCGAGATTTCTCCTACCGATGCGCTGATTCAGCAAAATTTGGGACTCGCCTTTACCGGGACAAAAAACTACGAAAAAGCTGCCCTCGCGCACACCCGTGCTACGCAACTGGAACCGGGCAACGCCACGCACTTTTTCTACCTCGCTCTTGCCTCTCAGGAGCAAGCAAAACTCGCCGTAGCGAAAAACACGCCCGCCGGAACCGCCACCGCGACAAAAACCTGGGCAACGGCGCAAGCCGCTTACGAAAAAGCGATTTCACTCAAGCCCGATGATTTCCAGATTCGGGAAGCCTACGGGGAAACTCTCTCCGACATGGGAAAGTACACCGAAGCAACCATACAGTTCGACAAAGCGGCGAAAATAGACCCCACTCAGGTGGTTGCGCCGCTTAATCTCGGAATGGCGTACACTCGTACCGGAAACTCCGAAAAAGCCGCCGCCGCCTACCGAAAAGCACTGGAATTGCAACCCAATCTCACTGAGGCATTGCGGGGCTTGGGCGGAGCGCAGTACAAACTCGGCAATTGGGAAGAGGCACAAAGCACTTACACGACCCTGACTAAATCTCAGCCGAAAGAGGCAAATCACTGGCTTTTCCTTGCTTCCACCCTGCAAAAAAAAGGGGACAATGAGGGGGCAATTGCCTCACTTGATGAGGCACTGAAGCAGGGATTGACAGGGACGAAAGCGGGGACGGTGCGCCGGGTGCTGGGGGGCTACCTCTACCGCAAGGGCGACACGGTGAGCCTCGAACGCGCACAGGAAGAGTACACAAAATCGTTGAATGATACCCCGAACAGCCCGGAAGCCTACAATGGTTTGGGACTGATCTCGCAGAGAATGGGAAAGCCGGATGAGGCGATCAAGCAATTTCAGAAGGCGACTGGGCTGAACCCGAAGTTTGCCGATGCCTACAACAATCTGGGCGTCGCTTACGAAGCGAAAAAAGAACTCATCCTTGCTCAGACTGCCTATAAGCAAGCCCTCAAAGCTGATCCGAAACACGTTATGGCAAAGCGCAACCTCGCTCGTTTCGAGAAGAAATCGTAGAGAGAGGATTTCAGGAGCCTTGAGGGAAACCGGGGAATAAATTTCCTGGCTACACAATCGAAGTCCACCTGCCGTGGACGCAAGGCAAAAGTAGCGGCGACGATCAGCTTTTTGACCCTCTGAAACCTTTTGCTTTCGTCGGAAATACGATTTGGGTGTCCGAGTTTTAGCCAATTCAGGGGCAACACGCCTCTGAGCGCGGAGTTCTATCTCCTCTGCGTTTTACTCTTCTGGCTTAAGTGTGTCGTGCCGGAAGAAAGTTTTCTTCCGGCATGTTCCTATCTAACTCGCTGTTGCAATCGCCACTTTTTTATTCAATCAACTCAGATTTCGAAAAATCCTCTTGACTTCCGGTGATTGGAGGTGTATATTTCTTTGATCCCTTTCTTCGGCTTGACCCTCTTGCGGCAAGCCACTTCACCGAGTCTCAATTGTGCAAGGACACAAAAACGCACCATGTCTACCGAATGTGCCAGTACTTACGGTCGTCGCAAAACTGCGGACGATGCGCACAGGCAGTAGCAGGGTCGCTTTCCACTTCCTCTTCCTCCTGAAGACGCGGTAGGGCGACACTGCTCTCCCTGACTCCGCGCTTTGTTCCTCTTTTTCTGGCGACCTCTCTATGAAAAGACGCACGCCTGTTGACGTGACGCCCTGCGCTGTCATGTCTGCCTCGTTGTGCCTTTTCATTCTATCCCCACCGAAAAGGGAGGTGTTCCATGCGCCAGCTGTCCCCGCGTTTCTCACGCCCCGGCATTCTAAGCGGTATCTTGTTTCGCCGTGTTCTCTTGTTTTTCAGTTTTCTCGGTCCCGGCATCATTGCCGCCAACGCGGACAATGATGCTTCCGGTATTTACGGCTACTCGCTTGCAGGTGCCCAATATCGTTATGCCATGCTCTGGGTGCTGGTGCTTTCCACGATTGCATTAGGCGTCGCGCAGGAAATCTGCGCCCGCATGGGTGCGGTTACAGGCAAAGGACTTGCAGACCTGATTCGCGAAGAATATGGTGTCAAAATCGCTCTTTTCGCGATGACGACACTGCTTATCGCCAACTTTGCAACAGCAGTTTCCGAATTCGCAGGGGTGCTTGTCGCCGCTCAACTCTTTCTGGGACCGCTGGCTCGTTTTGTAGTGCTGCCCGTCGTTGCTCTTGGGGTCTGGCTTCTGGTAGCGCGTGGTTCTTACCGAAAACTGGAGAAGTTTTTGCTTGCCGCCTCCTGTCTCTATTTACTCTACATCGTAAGTGCTTTTCTGGCACATCCGAACTGGGGGCAAGTGATGCGAGAAACCGTCGTTCCTAACTTTAAGTCCATTTCTCCGATTAAGGATTATGTCTTTATGATCATCAACGTCGTGGGAACCACCATCACACCCTGGGGTCAATTCTACATTCAGTCTTCAGTACGAGACAAAGGAGTTAAGGCAAGCGATTACAAGCACACTCGCATAGACGTACTGTTTGGTGCTTTTTTCACGAATTTGATTGCCTATTTCATCATTGTCTGCTGTGGCGCAACACTTTTTGCGGCAGGCATTCATCAGGTGGATGATGCAGGTCAAGTCGCAAAAGCTCTGACGCCGCTTGCAGGATTGGGAGCAACCGTAATCTTTGCAATTGGTTTGTTCAATGCTTCCTGTTTCGGAGCCATTACGGTCCCTCTTTCAACAGCTTATGCCGTCACCGAAGCACTCGGTGCAGAGTCGGCGGTAGGGCGGCGGGGGCGAGAGTCACGGATGTTTCTGGGCGTTTTTACCTTGATGATCGTCGCCTCGGTGGGGACGGTGATGTGCTTTCCTAACCATTTGACGGTACTGATTCTTCTGCCTAATATCGTGGGGGCGGTCTTGTTGCCAATCATCCTCATTTTGATGTTGCGACTGGTCAACAACAAGCGGATTATGGGAGAGTATATCAACAGCCGCCTCTACAACGTAATCGCCCTGACAACCACCGTGATCCTGATTGTTCTCTCGCTGATCTTGCTCGTGACGAATATCACGCCGCTCGGTCACTAACCCTAATTCATCTCAGAAAACTTTCAGTTAAGACCGTTCTGAAAAAAGGAAACGTCAATGATTTACAATAATGCTTTGTTCCGAAAAGGAGTGGCAATCGGATCAATTTGCGCCTTGTTTTGCAGTGTTCACCCGGTGGCGGCACAACAAGCCCCGACCAAAACCCAAAGTCCAACTGAGAAGAAACCGGAAACTGCCCCGTGGGAATGGTTTGGAATCACGGGGCAAGTCACGGCGACACTGCAAAGCCTGTTTCCTTTCCACAGCCCGTATGAAGGAGCGAACAGCCTCCCCTCACGCGCCGAAACGGAAATTTCGCATACCTACACGCTTTATCTCGGAGCCAGACTCAGCCAAAATCTGGAAGCCTATCTCGACCCGGAAATGGCACGAGGCAAAGGCATCGGGGAAGCGTTGGGTCTGGCGGGGTTTACAAATGGCGATGTAATCCGAAATCCTACGATTGGAGAAGCCCCCTACTTGGGACGCTACTTCGGGAGGTGGACAATCTCTACACAACCAGGCAGGGAAAAGGTGGAGAAGGGCGACAATGTTCTGGCGGGGATGCGCCCCACGCACCGGATCGTCATCACCGGAGGCAAATTCGGTTCCAACGACATTTTCGATACAAACTCGTATGCCAATAGTACGCGCACCCAATTTATGAATTGGTCGCTCCTCAACGCTGCCGCTTACGATTATGCTGCCGACACACGCGGCTACACGCAGGGAGTCTCTGTCGAGTGGGTGCATCCTGACTGGGCGTTACGCTTCGGCTCGTTTCAGATGCCGACGGTCTCAAATGGGACTGATCTGGCGGGTGATCTCGTCCACAGCCGGGGCGATCAGATCGAAATCGAACTGCATCCGCTTCTGCTCAAAACGTCCGGTTCCACCATCGTTCGGCTTCTGGCTTACCGCAACCTCGCCGCGATGGGCAACTACAGAGCCGCTCTTCAGCAGGGATTGAGTGCGGGAACGATCCCTGACATCACCGCCGTTCGCAGAAAAGGCGCAGTTAAGTACGGTTTCGAGATCAATTTCGAGCAACCGCTCTGTGATAACGGCGACACCGGAGTCTTCGGGCGTTATGCCTTTAATGAGGGGCGCACAGAGACGTTCGCTTACACGGAGGCAGACCGAAGTTTAAGTCTGGGAGTACAGGTCTCAGGGAAGAGGTGGCGGTGTTCTCGCGACCACGTTGGGATCGCTTACGCTCAGAACGATCTTTCTTCGCCCCATAAAGAGTATCTGGAGGCGGGGGGGCAGGGATTTATTCTGGGAGACGGGCGATTGAATTACGCCCCGGAGCAAATTCTGGAGGCTTACTACACCTTCGGGGTTTCACGGCTTGTCGGGCTTTCGCTGGACTACCAGTTCATCGCTCATCCCGGCTATAATCAGGATCGGGGTCCTGTGTCCGTTGTTTCGTTGCGACTGCACCTGGCGTTCTGAAATTTCAACAAAAAACTACTAAATTCAGGAGAGAAATAAGGATGAGTGACGTGAAGGAAAAGTTCGTTGAACGGCGCAGAATTATGACCGTGCGCGAAGACGCAATAGGGTTGGCAAACAAGCTTCGCCCTAATCTCGTGCCGGAAAGGGCAACTGAGCTTCGCCTTCTCCTTAGCGGACACCACCCCGCCGATCTCGCGGATGCGATGTTTTACCTTTCCGATGAAGAAGACGAAACCGTGTTTCGCGCTCTTGATGTAGAAGAGGCCGCCGTGTTGCTCGATGAGGTAGACCCGATCACCGAGGCACGACTGGTCAAAGTGATCAGCGCAGATCGTCTTGCCGATATTCTTGAGGAACTTCCTTCGGATGAGGGAGCCGATGTCGTGGGTGGGTTGTCCCAGGAGCAAGCCGAACAGGTATTGACGCTCACCGATGTGGACACCGCACAAGACATCCGAAACCTGCTCGGTTATCCCAAAGACACCGCCGGGGGCATTATGTCGCTGGGCTACGTAGATGTGCAGGACACAGCGACACAGGCGGAAGCCCTAGTACGATTTCGTGAAAAGCAGGACGCGGAACATATCTTTTTCGTCTATGTAGTGGATGCACAGGGTATTTTGCAGGGCGTGGTAGACTTGCGGAGCCTGCTTCGCGCAGAGCCGACAACGCTTATTCGTGACATCATGGACAGGGAAACGGTGACGATCACGCCCGACTGTGATCAGGAGCGCGTCGCGAGTATCTTTGCCCGATATGATCTGACGGCTCTTGCCGTTGTAGGTCACGAGCCGCAGGGCAAACTGATTGGTGTGATTACGGCGGACGACATTATTGATGTCATTCAGGAAGAAGCGAACGAAGATATTGCCCATTTAACGGGTTCTGACGCGGAGGAACTGGAGAACAAATCTCCCGTGCAGGTGGCAAAACTACGACTTCCCTGGATTATGACGACGCTCGGTATCGAACTGCTCGCCAGCCTTGTCATCAAGCACTACGATACCACAATCACTAAATTTATTTTGCTCGCTTCCTTTATGCCTGTCATTTCTGCGATCAGTGGAAATACGGGATTGCAGTCGGCGGCGATCATCATTCGCGGACTTTCTACAGGTCATGTGCAACTCGCGCACTGGAAATATGCAGTCGTACGGCAACTCACCACAACACTTATTCTTGGAGCCGCGTGTGCACTCGTTCTCGGCATCATCGGAGCGATATGGGATCGCCACTGGGCGTTCGGGTTGACGGTTTTTCTGGGGATGTTTCTTTCTGTCAATATCGCCGGAATCGTGGGAACCGTCGTGCCTTTGCTGTCAAAGCGAGCCGGGTTCGATCCGGCATTGACGGCGGGTCCCTTCGAGACGGCATTTCAAGACGTGATCGGCATCAGTATCTTTTTAAGTCTGGCATCCGTCTTGCTTCAGTGGTTGCGCTGAAGAATACGTTATCTGCCACCCGCTACGCTAGAGAGCACAGAGGCACAGAGAAGAAAATAAAGAGAAGATTTTGTCCACAGATTAACACCGATGGTAGGGATTAAAATGCGAAGAAAAGAAGAGAAAAATCTTTAACTCAACACTTAATCCTTAACACTCAATACTTTCCTGCGTATTTCCTAATCCCTATCGCCTACTTCCTGACTCTCTGGCGGAGCGGGTACAATAATCCCATTATGAAGACGACGCCCGAACCCACCTTTGCACCCGGCTTGACAACGACGCAAGCCCCTTTTATCGAAAACGCCCGACTTCAGGGACAACTTTATATCGAACAACCCTACGACCTTTATTCGGAGGGCAATCATCGGGCGTGGCGTGGCTTATATGAGCGGATGCGTCCGCAGTGGGAACGTTTTGCACACCCCCGATTTCTGGAAGGCGTAGAAAGCCTGAGTATTCCCTCTGACCGTGTACCGCGCCTTGATGAAATCAATGCGTTTCTACAACCGCGTACTCAATTTGTGGCGAAAGGCGTCAGTGGGTATATTCCTGTGTTTCTCTTTTTTCAGAGCCTCGGCAAACGTGACTTTCCCACGACAATCACGATTCGTGCCGAAGAAAGCCTCGATTACCTGCCGGAGCCGGACATTTTTCACGACATCGCCGGACACGTCCCGATGCACACCGATTTGCAATTTGCAGACACCCTCGTTCGATTCGGGCAATGTGCCGACACCGCCGCCGAAGTCTGCCGTGACATCGAAGACCCCACTTTACGACGCGCCCGATTTGCCTCAATGATGCGGGCAATGGCACGATTTTTCTGGTACACCATTGAATTTGGGCTAATGCAAACCGAAGACGAACTGAAGGTTTATGGTTCCGGCTTGCTCTCCTCCTACGGCGAAATCGAGTACGCTGTGCTTTCGCCGGACGCGCAAAGGGTTCCGCTTCAGCTCGATTGGGTAGTTAATCAAGGTTTCGACATAGACCATTACCAACCGCTGATTTTTGTGGTGGAGTCGTTTTCGTCTCTGTTCGAGAAAGTCGAAATGCTGGAAATCTGGATGCGTGAGGGACGCCTGAACAACGTCGCAACCGGGGAACCCACGACGAATCCCGAAGAGATTGATAAATTTTTAGGACGGGGCAACGAGTAGGGAAGTGTTGCGTCCCTTCCCTCAAAATTTAGTGGAATGAGCGTATTGCTCTTGTTCCTCCCCCTGATGCGAGGGGGAGGTCAGGAGGGAGTTAGAGTTCGTCACGGCTTCTGCCCCCCCTCTTCCGTATCCAATCACAAACTCCTGCTCAACGGTCTGCAGGTACATCCAATCACAAACTCCTGCTCAACGGTTCGCAGGACTTCCCTCGTTCCTCGGAAAAGAGGGGAGTGGATGCAACCTTGCTCTTGCTGGAATCTTATGAACTGAGATTTGTGAAGGAGAAGAATTAGAACTCTTCACCTGATCTAAGGCAGTTGAGTTTCCTCAGAAAATGGCTAATCACTCGGTGTTGAAGGTAAGCCCCAGTTGCGGCGGGCGATCTCGTTTTTTGTCATTTTAGAGTCTCCCACTTCCGAATTTGCGTTATGTCCGTGTTCCTTTGAGATTCCTGCCGAACGCTTCGCGTAGTTGACGACACGCGCCGCAAAGATATAATCCTCATTGTTCCACTCGGTTTCTTTTTTCTCCAGAAGCTCCAGTACGCGCTCGGCGTGATGTCGCCCGGAAGGAGTTTTCGCGTCGTCTCCGAGAGAAGCATGACCTCGCAGGTCGTCATTGCTTTTGTCTGTCCAAGCTTTGATGTGAGTTTTGGTATCCGCAACACTGTGAAATTCTTGATAAGTTTCTTTCTGTTCCATTTTTAATTCCTTTTTTCCCGTATTTGCCTAAACGATGATTAGAGAAGCAAAAGACGCATACGGAAGTGGGTGCGTTCCTGCCGATTTTGTCTTGTTCCTCTTACAAAAAGTGTTTAGGTGAAGATTGTCTTCTTTGAGGCAGGGGAAGAAAAACAAGACGGAAATTAAAAAGAAGAAGGGCGTTCTTTTCAATTGAAAAGAACGCCCTTCTTTGATCTGACATAGGTGGATAGAAGTGCAAAGTTTAAGCGGCGTAGACGGCATTAGAAGCGGCTAAGCCTCTTGCATTCCGTTCGCCCTCTGCCTCGCCTGCGTCGTCCCGATAACACTGACGACAGTAGTCACTGAGTTTAACCACAGCACTGCGCTGTTCTGAGGTCAGTTCGTCGGGGCTGAGCAGAGCGATATCCAACAAGCCCAGCGCTTCCTCACGAGTGAGGGTGAGGCGCTCCGTTTGTAGTGATTCTCTCACGGTGTTACCCCTTTATACGACGTTCCGATTTCACGAAGTGGGACGGATGATAGTCTTCTCGAATCCGAGTGCTAACCCTTTTATTCCACACTTTTCAATAGCAACCCACACGAATAGATAGATAAGTACATACCCTTAGACTACGGAAAGATCATAAATGTTCTCTCAATATCAGAGATTTTCCAAAGATTTTTTTGACGTTAACTCTTCTCACAGAGAGAAAGTACCGCTTCTTCGGTTTTTTCGCTGTGAATTGCATCACATTGCTCGTGTTTTGCCCTCGTTTTCGTCTCACACTCACACCCTGATTCTCTTTTGTAAGAGCGGGTATACTTCTCTCCATGAATGAAATCCCCGCCGTCTCCGTGTCCGAAACCCGTTCCGCACCTCGTCCGCTTAACCGACTGGAGGTGTTGCGTGGGCTACAGGTTGCGATTCGGGAGGGGTGCAGTTCCACGATCTGGTCTTCGCTGACAACGAACATTTTTCTGACCGGATTTGCTTTATGGCTTGGAGCCAGCCCTTTCTTGATTGGTTTGCTGACGGCAATCCCTACCTTTGCCGGATTGATTCAGGTTGTCTCCTCGTTTTTCTCGGATCGCCTGCCCCAACGAAAACCCTTTATCGCCCTGTTTTCCGTTGTCGGGCGCACACTCTGGCTACCGATTTTGTTGTTGCCGTTTTTCTTCTCGAAAGAAACGTCCCTTGCGCTCTTCCTGCCGCTTTACGCCCTTTCTCATCTCTGCCTCAACATTCCCACACCCGCTTACATGGCTTGGATGAGCGATCTGGTTCCCGCCGATCACCGGGGACGTTACTTCGGACGACGCAACATGATCATGGGATTTGTTGGTATGGCAGTCGGCTTACCTGCGGCGTGGTTTCTTGACTTGATGCTCAAAGGACGAAATCAGGGGGCGGTTGGTTTCGCCGTCTTGTTCGGTGTCGGGGTCATCGGGGGTTGGGTCGCCTTTTATTTTCTGGGGAAGCAACCGGAGCCGCCTCTGACTCACTCTCAAACCTCAAGACCGACGGGCTGGCGGGGGGCATGGGAGTATTACCGTACACCGTTCGAGGACAAAAATTTCGTGCGGCTTATGGGGTTCAGCGTGGTTTTCGGAATGGGTCAGTTTTTTGCGATGCCCTTTTTCAATGTCTACGCCCTCCAGAGACTGCGGCTCGATTACACGTCTCTGCAAATTTTCTCGACGGTCACGGCAATCATGAGTCTGCTCACGATGCCGTTGTGGGGAGGTCTTGCAGACCGGTTTGGGAACAAGCCTTTGCTCGCGATTGGAGCCGTCGGGGTGGTTCCGATCCCGATTTACTGGGCATTAACTTCTCCGACAAAGCCCGCACTCGCTCTTTTCCTGCTTCAACTGATCAACGTGCAAAGCGGTATTTTCTGGGCGGGTGTCGGACTGACTCAGTTCAATCTGCTGATCCGTTCCGCTCCCCCGGAAAAAACTCCGATTTATGCCGCGACAATGGCGGCGGTTACAGGCTTGACGGGCGGTCTTGCGCCTCTTCTCGGTGGAGCCACGATGAAAGCCTTTGAGAACAGTACCTTCCACATTTACCGATTTACGCTGGACAACTACAGGATTACCTTTCTTGTGGCGGCTTTGTTGAGGTTTGCAGGGCTGTTCTTTTTGCGGAAGATAAGGGACGGCGAATCGGCTTCGGCGCGTACCGTTTTGCAGGAACTCCGAAACGCTCGTCCGCGCACCTGGGTGAATTTGCGCCGCCTTCAACGGGGCGGTGGGGAACTAGAGCGATTACGGGCAACCGAGTTTCTGGCGGAAAGCAAAACGCGCCTTGCCACCGGAGAGCTGGAATGGGCGTTGCACGATCCCTCTTCTGCGGTGCGAAGTGAGGCGGCGCGGGCGTTAGGGCAAATCGGGGACAAATCTTCGGTGGAGGCACTTCTTGAGGTAATTCGTGATCCGGCTTCGGGGATTGTGCCGGAGGCGGCTTACTCGCTTGCACAACTGAAAGACGTAAGAGCGTTACCCCATTTGCTCACCCTCGCTTACGATAAAGACCATTCTCTTCTTGACCGCCGTGCGGTGGTGGTTTCGCTGGGTCGCATGGGAAATCCTCTTGCGGCAAGCCCATTGCTGACTCTTTTGCAGAACTCGCTTTTGGAGGATTCGCCGCTCTCAACGCCCGAATTCAAGACGGCTTTAGTGGAGGCGATCACGGCTCTCGACGCTACGATTGCCGCTCCGACTTTCCTTCAACTGTTGAAGAACACGCCCTCGCCCCCTCTAAAACGTGCCTGTATTCGAGGATTGGGAGAGACCGGAGACCCCGCGTTCATCTCTGATCTTATGGCAATCCTGCCGGAAGCCCTTGGTGACTCCGCTCTTGCCGTTGCTCTTGCCGAAGCACTCACTGACCTGAAAGCGACGGAAGCCCTTTTGCCCCTTTATCGCAGTTTGTCTTCACTGGAGTCGCCGCTCGCTCGTGTTCAGGTCGCTCACTCGTTAGGGGTGTTGATCGGGCAGGGTGAAACGGCTTATCTGTTGCTTTCCAAAGAACCTTTTGCCGGAGACGGAGACATCTCCGCGCTTGTGCGCGAGATGCAACGGGGCAAAAGCGACGCCGTTTCCGAATCACTCGGCAATGTCCTCAGTGCCTTTATCGAACGTGAATATGCGGCATCCGTGCGTCTTGCGGGGTCACTTGCGCCACTTGAGTCGCCTTTTGTTGCACTTCGGCTTTTGCAGGAAGTCCCTCCCGAACCCGTGCGCGAAACGGTGATCCTTGCCTTCCTTGTACTACGTCAGGTGGGAGTGAAACGGTAAGTGTTCATGCGGATGCAAACGTCATCTAACCACCCGCTACGCTAGTAGTCTAACTCTGTAGAACATTTGAGCGGAAATTCGGAGAACTACAAATGAGGTGTCCGAAGGAAGTCCTGCGAATCATTGAGCAGGAGTTTGTGATTGGGCGCGGGCGGCACGCCTCCGAGCGCGGAATTTATTCCT
>JACMPS010000488.1 GCA_014377395.1 Chthonomonadaceae bacterium | reverse complement strand
AAGATTGCCCCGAAAACTTAAACGGTTTTCGGGGCAATTTAGTTCTGAGTTTGTTTTAATCATCCTGAGAAGAGAAACACCCAGTAAAGCGATCTCGTTCCTCCCCAAATCGCGTCCGGTAGGACGCCTTCACTGAAGGTGCTTAGCGGCGGTCTTCAGACCGTTGACAATAAAACTAAACAGCGGCGAGGTTAAGGCGGGACTTAGCAAGGTGAGTCAGCAATTCGTCAGTCTCGCGCTCCTCGATAAGAGTGGCTTGAAGCAACTGTGACTGCTCTTTTTCGCCCAGTTCCTCGGCGTAAGTACGAAGGCAACCGTATCCGGCAATCTCGTAATGCTCGGCACGCTGTGCGCTGGAGATCAAAGCAGCGTCCATGACTTCGGGCGTTGCGTCTTCGCTCATCATCTCTTCGCCTTCGGCGACGATGCCCTGCATGGCTTTGCACGGCTTGCTTTTTTCGGTCTCACCAAGCATCTCAAAAATCTGGTCGAGGCGTTTGATTTGTCCCTGTGTTTGTACAAGGTGGGTCTCAAAGGCTTGCTTCAATTTCGGGTTGGTGGCTTTCGACTGCATCTTGGGAAGTGACTTGGTCAGCAAGTTCTCCGCAAAATAGATGTCTTTTAATTCGGCGACGTACAAGTCCCGAAGGCTGTTCAGTTTGCTCATTAGAGTGATTCTCCTTGAAAAATAACGCACCGTAACTCCGTTGTTCAGGTACGCGAAGAAGACGCCCCCGGTCTTTTTGCGGTTCCCTCTTTTTTCATGAAAAGATAGACATTTATGGACTTAATTCCTCGTCTGTTTCGACTGAGTTTGCTTGTTTTGTGCGAACTCGGCTTTAACCGAGTATAATAAAAGTATGTCCCACCTCGACCCTCGTTCCAAAACCGAAACCGCCTCCGAAACTGACCCTGAGCCTCTTCACCCGTTACTACAGGGCTTGAATCCTGTTCAACGTGAGGCAGTCCTCCACAAAGATGGTCCGCTTTTGCTGTTCGCAGGAGCGGGAAGCGGCAAAACTCGTGTTCTCACCCATCGTGTCGCCTACCTAATCGCCGAGCAAAACGTCTCACCTCGTCACATTCTCGCTGTCACCTTCACCAACAAAGCCGCGCAGGAAATGAGGGAACGAATCGAGAAACTACGAGGGGAGGATGTACGGCGTTTTTTGTGGGTGGGAACGTTTCATGCGACCTGCGCCCGAATTTTGCGCGAGTTCGGTGAGAAAATGGGGCTTTCCCGTGATTTTGTCGTTTATGATGACGGCGATCAACTCACGCTGATGCGCGAATGTATGCGCCAACTTCTCATTGACGATAAAAAATTTGCGCCTCGTGCAATCCTCTCCCAGATCTCCAAAGCGAAAGAACAATTGATTACGCCCGTTCTCTGGAAGGAACACTATTTTGGATTTTTCGAGGACATCTGCGGCAAAGTTTATCCGCTTTATGAACAAAAACTGCGCCAGAACAATGCCCTCGATTTCGATGATCTGTTGACGGAAACCGTTCGTCTCATGCAGGAACGCCCCGATGTACTAGAGCAATTGCAGGATCGTTTTCGCTACATCATGGTGGACGAATATCAGGACGTAAACTTTGTGCAGTACACGCTGGTGAAACTCATTGCAGGTAAATACCAGAATTTGTGTGTTGTTGGTGATGAGGATCAGTCTATCTATTTGTTTCGAGGGGCGAACGTCGAACTCATTCTTAAATTCGAGAATGACTTCCCCGAAGCGAAGGTTCTCAAACTCGAACAGAATTATCGTAGCACCAAAACGATTCTTGAAGCGGCATATGGCGTCGTCAAAAACAATCGGGGGCGCAAAGACAAAAAACTCTGGACGGACAATGCGGAAGGCGTTCCGCTGATTAAGCATGAGGCGGAAAACGAGCAGGAAGAGGCGGTTTGGATTGCCACGCACCTGCGGGAAGCGATCAAAGCGGATCGAAGACAATGGGGCGATTACGCGATTCTCTACCGGACAAACGCGCAATCCCGCGTTCTGGAAGAAACATTTTTGACATGGCAAGTGCCGCACCGGATTATCGGCGGCGTCCGGTTTTACGAACGCAAAGAAGTCAAGGACGTAATGGGCTACCTCCGCGTGATCGCTAATCTGAGCGACTCAGTGAGCCTGAAACGGATTCTAAACGTTCCTGCGCGGGGAATCGGAGCCACCACGCTGACGGCTTTAGAAGAAGAGACGCACCTGTCCGGGCGTTCGCTCTGGAGCGTGTTGCAGGGCGTCGGAAATCTTTCGACGGTTCAAGCCCGCACCCGCAACAAACTCGCCGATTTTGTCCGCATGATTCAGGGCTTGCAATCCGAGCGAGACACGCTTTCCGTGCATGATTTGACGGAGCAGGTGTTGGAGCGGAGCGGCTATACGCAGGCACTCAAGGAAGAGGGGAGCATTGAGGCGCAAACCCGACTGGAAAACGTGCAGGAACTCGTTGGCGTGACCCGTGAATTCGAAATACAAACGGAAACGCCGACTTTGACCGCTTTTCTGGAGCAAGTCGCTTTAATTTCCGATCTCGACTCGCTTGAAGCGGGAACCCCCGCCGTCACTTTGATGACTCTTCACGCGGCAAAAGGACTTGAATTCCCGTTTGTTTTTCTAGTCGGGATGGAGGAGGGAATTTTCCCTCATGCGCGTTCCCTTAACTCCGATAAGGAATTGGAAGAGGAGCGACGGCTTTGTTATGTCGGCATCACCCGTGCTATGGAAGAACTCGCGATTACGTTTGCGAACCGCCGCACCCTGTTTGGAAATGTACAGTACAATCCTCCGTCACGCTTTCTGAAAGAAATTCCCTCGGAACTTTTTCGAGGACAAAACACCAAAAAGGCGACTCGATCCGTCTCTACCTTTGACCCCGATGAGGATAACCGGGAAGACCCCCGCGCCGCACCTCGCTACGGACGCCGTGAACCGCAGAAAAATCTCTGGCGTGAAACGCGAACCCCGGAGCAGGAGCGACTGCAAAAAGAGGGACTGGAATATACCGTCGGGCAGAAAGTGCGTCACGCAGTTTTCGGGGTAGGGGTAGTCTTGGAAATTTCCGCCACGAAAGATGATATTCAGGTTTCGGTGGCTTTTCCGAATGTCGGCATCAAAAAACTGTTGCTCTCCTTTGCCAAATTGGAGCGAGTGAAGTAACCCTTTTCGAGTAAGCAGAGAGAAAAAGAATGAAAAGCAACCTATGCACGGCTTGCATGGATCGTGAATTTCGACTATAATAGCGCGACACGAATGGACAGAAGTATCGGCGTCATTGTCGCACATCAAAGTGGATTGTAAAGATCGAGCGCATCCGCGCCCGTGACCTTAGAGGGAGCGTTCTATGTATTGTACGGACTGTGGTGATAAAAATGCGACGGAAAGCAAATTCTGTCGTCGGTGTGGACATTCTCTGGAGCGGATCGAAACTGCGGCGTCCGGGAAAGTCAATGGGGATGATTACATTCGCGCCCTTCCCGATGACGAGCGGATGACGGCGTTGCTGGAAAAAGCCTCTGATCTGAAGACGGCAGGCAATCTGACAGGTGCTATCCTTGTCTGCAATGAGGCAATTTCGATCACTCCGAACAGTGCTTCCGCATACTCTTTGCTGGGACAACTGTTGACTTTGCAGGGGGACATTCCCGGAGCCGTTCGTGCGTATGAATCCGCCCTCGTAATCAACCCGGACGACATTGCCGACCGCGTAAAACTCGAAGAGTTAAAGCGAAATAGTCCTCACTCCAGTACCAATGCACCCGTTTTTTCACCCGTTCGTTTTGCCGATTCGCAACGTTCTCCGCTTCGTTCCCCCTCTCTTCTCGTTCCCATTTTACTTGGAATAGGAGGGATGGTTCTGGGAGCAAGCTTCGTGGCACTCTGGCGCAACACAGGAACGAAAACCGAATCCATTACAAAGATCACTCCTGTCCAACCTGGCTCCACCGGAACAAATCCGACCCCGCCCGTTGAAGTCGCACAAAACAATCCTTCGACATCGGGAAACACCGGCACGGTTCCGGGGCTAATGTCAGGGACGAATACGAATCTCTTTCCGAATAATCTCCTCTCCCCGAATCGTGAGGAGGGGAAGACCGCCCCTACCACCGAGCGAAACCCGATCCCATCCAAGGTTCGCGCTCGTGGCACAACTCCTTCGCCGGAACCTACTGCTTCCGAGAATCTGACAGTAAAAGCAGGATCGGATCGCACCCTGAAAATTCAGCCCCCCGAAGGCGTTAAAACCAGCGTAAAGGTACGTGAGATGTTGGACGGCGAGGATAATGTCTCAACAACGGGTAACTCGACGATGAAGTTTGAGATTGATACCGGGCAACGCAGCAACGCGAAATCGGCAGACAATGGGATAAGTAAAAACGCAACTCGCGTTGAAACCGGAGGCGGGGGTGGAGCGCGTTCCGCCCGAATGATCGCGGAAGACTTAAAACTCAAGGGCGACTTCAGCCGCGCCATTCCTCAATACCAGAAAGCGCTCGGTGGCGCGGGTGATGATGCGGGCTACCTTTATCAGCAGATCGGTTATTGCTTTTTGCGTAAGGGCGGCAAAGCTTCTGCAAAGTCGAATTATGAGCGAGCCGCAACGGAATACCGTCGGCTGATTGCCGCAGGGCGACAGGTGGAAACCGCGCAGTCGGGACTTCGCTACGTGGAAACCGGAATCAAATTGTGCGACTGAGTTGTGTGACTCGGTTGTGCGATCAATGAGGCAAGACAAGATGAATCAGATCGGTAAAACCATTTCGGGAATTGCATTGTGGGCATCGCTCGGAGTTTCGGCTTTCGGACATGCCCCCGCGATACAGACGCAAACACCGGAGCAAACGCCGAGTCAGGCACCCGCTCAAAATGTTGCCCCCTCGAAGACAACTCGAATCCTCGTATACTTTCCCACAAGGGAGGAGACGAAACCCTCTCGCGAACTCGACTCCAACTCGGCAATTCGTATTCTGTTAAAAGAGCGACTGCGCGAGTCGGGAAAATTCGAAGTCGTGAGTTATTTCGTTTCAGATCCCACCATTCAGGCGGCGTTGCGTGATCATACTTTGTCCTCCTCCGATGTCATGGAGCCGCTCAGCCCAGACACTCTGAAACGGCTTGCCACACTGCTGAATACGCCTCGCCTTGTGATCGCTTCGGCGCACCGTGAAGAAGAAATGATGGTGACGGACGTTCAGATTATGGAACGTATCGGACCCATGATGTGGCGCACGAACTCGGTGAATCAAGTAAAAACGCCAACCTCGTTAGAGCAGGAACTCGATAATGGAAAGGTCGTTCGCAGAAAATTGCGCCCTGTCGAAGTGGCAACGCTGGCGGCGGACAGTATCGCAGTGCAACTCGGATTGGCTTCAACGCTCAGACCCGGTAGCATAGGGGACGCGCCTCGTCCGAACCGCAAAGAAATAAAGCCGAAAAAGAAAAATCAAAAGCAGCCTGATCCGCTTCAACCGACACCGGACGGGGGAATTACCGACATCGTTCCTAGCCCAGAGCCGCCCGACAAACCAACTCGCGCCGTGACGAAACCCGAACCGAAAAAAGAACCGACGGAAAACGTGCCAGACAAAAAGTCGGAAAAAGCGATTACAAAACCGCCGCGTGTCCCCACCAAAAAATCAGATCCGAAAAACGAAACAGTACTTCCCACCCGCGTCAATGGGGGATTTGCCGACTTTACGACGGACGGAGCGGGCGGGCGAGTAGACGAACAGAAAACGCAGGCCGAAGCCCAACCCTCGCCAAATAATTCCGCTCGTTTCGATACCGAGACCAGCATCATTCGATTTCGGCAGTCCGGCGATCTCGCCAACGTGATTCAATCCCTGAGACGTGCGATCAACGATAAGCCTAAAGAGGTAGGATTAAGACGTCAACTTGTACTCGCTTATAAAGAGAGGCAGATGCTGGATGCGGCACTCGGAGAAGCGAGTCGCGCCATCCAGATCATGCCGGAAGAGAGTATGCTTTATCGGTTAAAAGGGGATATTCTCGCGGCTAAAGGAGACACGATAGGTGCAACTGCTGCCTACAACGAGGCAATTGCAAAGGGCGGATCAAGCGATATTGCCTCGCAGGTTGCATTGGCGGATGCGCTTCTCGCTGACAACCGAGTTGAGGAAGCCGCAAAATCCTACGAAGCCGCCTTAAAAGCTGATCCGAAAAATCCGTTGCCGCTACGTCGTCTTGCTCGTGTGTCTGCGGCACAGGCTCTTACCGATCCCACGCAGTACGCTGCAAGTCTCGATTATCTGAAACGCGCCAGAGACCTGACACCTACCTCGGAAACGGAGGGTTACCTCGATGATTACGTGGCGTTGTTGCACCTGATCGAGTCTCGCTTGAAGTCCGCGCTTGGGGAAGCGCAGGCAAATTTACAGGCACAGCGCACCGGAAAACTGACGACGAGTGATCTGAAACGGTCTCTCGCCGACCTGAAAGATCGTGCCACTGCCCTCAATGATTACCTCGATAAATTGCTTCCCGGTGCAGGACAAAACTTGACTCACGCGCATTATCAGGCAAGTGCTTCGATGTTGTTGCAAGCCGTTAGCCTGTATCGTGATTACCTCAACACAAACGATCCTACTGCCGAGTCAGCCGTGCGGGGTGCAATCGTGGACGGTTTTCGTGAGTTGAACGATGCCTCAAAGCGACTGGGTACAACAGGTAAAGAAGCGAACGCTCCGTAGTTTTGAGAGAAGGTTTCGGCGAAAGGTGCGCGTGATGACCGATTGGGACGTGATTTGTTACGGCACGGTAGTGATTGATTACGTGTGGCAGATGGCGGAGTTGCCGAAACCCGACGGATGGATGCCAATCTCAGGGGAAAAGCGGATGATCGGCGGTGAAGCCTCCAATACGGCAATTGCGCTGTCAAAATGGGGCGCAAGCGTTGCCTTGATGGGCAGTGCGCTGGGAACCGACCCCGAAGGCGAGTTTCTGAGAAAATCATTTGCGGAAGAAGCCCCTGCACTCGATTTATCGTTACAACCTTTCTCAGACGAGGTGAAAACTCCCTTTTGTGCGTGTCTTGCCACCGATGATGGTCTGCGAACGATGTTCGGAAGCGGCGATACGGCTCTTTTTCCTCCCGTGCTTACCCCTGAGATCGCAAGTCGCGCTCGTTATGTCACGGCTGACCCCAACAAGTGGGAATTGAGCGTGGAGGCGCTGTTTACCGCCTCAAAAGCAGGGGCGAAAGTGGTAGCAATGGACTTTATGCGCTCGGAGGAAGTTTGTCGGGAGGCGCATATCAGTATCACTTCTCACGCAGAAGATGAAAAAGGAAGTTACGCGGGTTTCGCACGGAAAATGCGGGATCGCTATGGTAAATCGTTCATTGTAACGGCGGGAGCCGAAGGAAGTTACGTCGCGGAAGAGGGGAAAAGTGGCGATGCTGTTCACATTGCAGTGCTAAAGTTAGACAAAGTTGTGGACAGCACTGGGGCAGGGGACATTTATCGCGCCGGAATCCTCTTCGGAGAGATTCAGGGTTGGAACCTGATTAAGTCGGCTCGGTTTGCTTCGATTGCTGCCGCTCACAACTGTTTGGCACTCGGTGGGTGGGGCGGGGTCGCCCCACTCAGACAACTTCTGGAGAGATTAGATCAAGACCCGGACTCCATAGGGCAGTAGCGAAATCACGCCGCTCAGTGATTTGCCCGAAAGCAAGTCCTGCCCCGCAAGTTCTTTGAGGTCGAGCGATCTCTCTTCGCGAGTATGATTGATTACCAGCGTAACAGTTTTGCCGTCTTTTCCTACGCGCTTTGCCACTTCAACCCCGGTTTTTCCTTCTGTGTAGATCGGCTCAATTCCTCCCTCACGCAAGATTCGCTCGATCAAAAACGATTGCGCCTTAGAGTCCAGAACCGCCCCGATCATCAGAACTTTGCCGCCGTTTTCCCCGACAGGATTGAGAGTGATCGCAGGTTTGCCGTCGAGCCAGCCGTTACTTTCGCCGAAGTGTGCCAATACCTGAGTGCTGTCTGAGAGCGGACGCAGTGCCTCTGCCCACATCTCCGATTTTCCTTCTATTATCTTTTCCTCTATCGATTGTTCGTTGCCCCTGAAATGAACAGGGGCGGGATCGAGAAGGGCGTAGTATTCCTCGACTTCTGCCCCGGCAAGTTCGCGCAGTTTCCCCGGTTGCAAGGTATCGAAAAGCGAGTTGTGCGTGTCCTTCATCCCGGTGCGAACCGTAATGACCAGAGTTCCGCCACTCTCCACAAAGCGCGTCAGATTTTCTACGGTGACATCGGGAAGTATCACGAGGGCAGGCAAAACGACGATTTTGTAGCCGGAGAGGTTTGCAAGAGGGCTGAGGATGTCTACACTTATATTTCGCTCGGCAAGGGGCGAATAGTAGCGCATCAGATGGTCTATGGAATTGAAATCCTTGTGGTGCTTTTGTCCGTTGATGCTCCACCGGGCGTCATAAGAGTAGAGAAAAGCGATCTCGTTTTTAGGCTCGGTATTTGCGATGACCTCGGACACTTTCGCAAAGTTTTCGCCTAATACTTTGACTTCTTCATAAAAGGGACGCGGATTTCCGTCCGCCCCAATGAGTGAGCCATGAAGTTGTTCCTGCCCACCCTGTGCGCTCCGCCACTGCCAATAAAGAATAGCGTCGGCTCCGTGTGCCACCGCGTGCCAAGCCATTGCACTTGCTTCGCCCTTGTTCAGCGTGTTGTTGACGCCCGACCAGTTGACCCACCCTGGTTGCGTCTCCATGATCCAGAAGTTTTTGCGTTTAAAGCCTCGTGTGAGATCATGAGCCGCCCCCGTTTTCGTGAAATCGTGATGCCCTGTCCCGACATACCAATCCCACGTCGCAAAATCGAGATCAGCCGTTAATTCGTAGTGATCGAAAGCATCGAACCAGCCCATAAAGTTGTGCGTGATCCACTGACTCGGCAGGGAATGATGACGGATTTCATCAATTTGCACTTTCTGGAATTCGCGCCAGGTATGGGTCACGAATCGCTTAAAGGCGAGCATCAATCCGGGATTGTGCGCCCCTACGGGTAAAGGAATCTCGTCCCAGTTGCTGTAAGTTTGACTCCAATACGCGGTAGACCAGTGCGAATTAAGGGCATCAAGAGAGGTGTATTGATCCTTGAGCCAGTGCTGAAATTGACGGCGTGAGTTTTCCGAATAGTCCACGCGGTTGTACTCGTTATCGATCTGCCAGCCGATCACACGCGCATCTTTACCAAAACGTTTCGCCATTTCACCCGTGATTTTACGGCAAAATTTCAGGTAAGTCTGGCTGTTGGCGGCGGTGTGACACCGATTTCCATGAACCGCAGTCCTTCCGTGTTCGTCTACGGCGAGTGTGTCCCGATAGCGGTGCGTCAGCCATGCCGGGGGAGCCGCCGTAGGAGTGCCGAGGACGACTTCTAAGCCGTAGCGATTAAGCAAAGTGACCGCTTTTTCAAGCCACTCAAAATGGTATCCGCCCTCATAGGGTTCCATCGTACTCCACGCAAACTCACCGATTCGGCAAACGGTCATGCCCGCTTCTTTCATCAGCCGAACGTCTGTTTCCCAGCGTTCTTCATTCCAGTGTTCAGGATACCAAGCGGCTCCGAGGTGCATAATTGTACAGACTCCCTCCGTAAAACTTAAACAAATCTGTGTGGAAGCGAAGGTGCAAAGGTCAGGGAAAGCACAAGTGCCATTCCAATAATCAGGATGTATTGAAGGCGGTTTCCGTACCAACCTGCGCCAAGTCTTGCTCCAATGTAGAAAATATAAACCCCCCATGCAAGAAAACTCATAATCGTGTGTGGGTCTAAAAACCATTGTGCAGGGGTATGCGCGAGTCCTGTACCGAAGACGCGCACCATTCCCAATGCCAGTCCAATTGTCATTAGAGGAAGGGCTACAGCGACGGCAGACCAGGCGGTTTTGTCAAGCGTTTGGAGAGAGGGAAGGCGACGGAAAGCAGTGCGAACTCGTTTCCGCTTGAGTTCTCTGTCTTGCCACAGGTAGAGTAGTGAGGCGGCAAATGCGATCACGAACAACCCGAAACTGATAAGAATTGCCGCCACATGAAGCGTAATGAGTGGGTTGCGGAGAACGGTATCTGTGGAGGCGACTTCGCCGGAAAACAGTAGGGCGCGAAACAGAAACATTGAGGCGCAAAGCAGGGCAATCGCCCCTGCAACTCCTACCCGTAAGCGTAACTCAAAAACGGCAAAAGCAACTGCGATACTCCAACCCGCAAAGGAAAGTGTTCCGAACATTCCTGCGAAGGGAGAGCGTTTCACGGTAATGCAATAGGCTCCAATTGCAAAGAACTGAACCACAATGCCGACCCGCACAAGCCAGCGCGGAACGGAAAGCGATTTCTCCTGTGCATCGGTGAGAAGTAAGCGGGTTCCGTAAAATCCGGCGGCGAACAGGTAGAGGAGGAGAGAAGTCAGAGTTAGGAGAACACTCATCTTTTGATGACCTCCTCAGTCTCAAGCGGGTTTGCACTGATCTGATTTTCGTTGAAACCCTGAACAATCTCTTTCATTTCCGCCTCTGGTTTCACCCCGAAGAGAAGTCGAGCGGCTTCTTCGAGGCTATAAAGGCGGGGCGTGAGGCTCTCCGTATCGGCTTTGAGTTGCAAAATGGCTTCACGAGAAACATGATTCATCATGGCTTTCGTTGCGGTTTCGATGGCGGCTAACTCGCGTTCGGAAAGGTGACGCAGTTTATTTCCAAGAATTGCCATGTCATCAAGGCGAATCGTCTCCAATCGTGAACGAATCTCACCAATCGCAGGGGCGGCATCGCGTGAACGTTTCCAGACGAGAAACGCCTCGGTTTCCTCTTGAACCATTTGCTCGGCAAGGGCGATTTCGCGAGAACGATTTTGCGATTGTTCAGCGACGATCTCCTGCAAACTATCTATGTTATAAAGGTACACATTTTCCAGATCAGAAACGTTTGCTTCGATGTCACGCGGTAACGCAATGTCTACCAGAAACAGGGGCTTGCCACGTCGTTTTTTCATCACGGGCAATAGATCGGATTTGCCGAGAATGGGGTGGGGGGCGGCAGTCGAAGAAATCACGATGTCGGACTTCACGAGATAATCCGGGAAACGGTCATAGGGAATCGCAGTGCCGCCGAGTTTTTCGGCAAGTTCGCTCGCCCGCTCATAAGTGCGATTCGCAACGAAAACCACTTTCACATTGTTTCTGACCAACTGTTGTGCGGTCAGTTCCGACATTTTGCCCGCTCCCAAAATCAGCACGGTCGCCTGAGAGAGATCATCAAAAATCTTGGAAGCGAGATCAACGGCGGCGTGTCCAATCGAGAAAGAGCCTTTGCCGAGTTCCGTTTCCGTCTGGATTCGCTTGCCGATGCTGAGCGCTTGCTGAAAAAGGGCGGTCAGGGTCACGTCTACCGTCTGCTCTTCCTGCGCCACGCGAAACGCTTCCCGAATCTGTCCGAGAATTTGTGCTTCTCCTACCGCGATTGAGTCGAGACCACTCACAACTCGAAACAGATGGCGCACGGCGTCACTCTGAGTTTTGCAGTAAAGCAGGGATTCGAAATGAGTACGTGGTAGTCCGTGCATTTCGGAGAGGGCGGAAACAATAGAGATTCGCATTTCTTCGGCGGAATAAACAGGATGAGCGGCATAAATTTCGGTGCGGTTACAAGTAGAAAGCAGGGTCAATTCCGACAGGTGCGCCGCTCTCTTGAGTTCGCGCAGGTGAGCTGCAAGTCGTGCCGGAGACGTGGAAAGCCGTTCGCGCACTTCGATGGGGGCATAATGATGGTTTGTGCCGACCAGCGTTAAGTTCACGCGCTTTTCTCCGTCTCGTTTTTCCACAACTCGATCATTTTCTTTCCCTCGGCAATCGCTACACTCCGCCCTTCAAGGCGCAAACACTCTCTGAAAGTTGCCTCCTCCGCAATCACCCGGCGTTGCAAAACAGGACGCTCCTGCGGAAGAGTACTCTCTTTGATATAGTCTCTCAGGGTCGCCAGGAGTTCCACAAATTCGCCCCAATCTTCACCGAATTGTGTTTCGAGAAGAGAAAGAATGTGCGCCGTAAGAGCGGGACTCCCCCCGTTAGTGGAGACGGTCAGACAAAGTGAGCCGCGCCGCAGTACCGCCAGAGACGTGAAATCACTCGTTTCGGGTGCGTCCGCCACATTGATCATGATGTCTCTGCGCTTCGCTTCCTCGGTGACACTCTTGTTTACAACTCGATTATCGGTTGCGGCAAACACCAACTTTGCCCCTTCAAGGGTTTCAGGAGTAAAAAACTCGTTTCGCCATTCTATTTTCCCTCTTTGAGCGAACATAGTCAGTTCCGGCGAAAGGAGTGGCGCAATGACTCGCACCCTTGCTCCGGTTTCGAGAAGAGAGATCACTTTGCGGGTAGCAACGGTTCCGCCGCCAACAACGACGCATAACTTCCCTTCGAGATTCAACTGAATAGGCAGTGAATAAGACATCGTGAAATTGATCTGCAAAGGCTTTGCGGAAGCCTCCGGGGTCTACTCTTTCTCCTGCTTTTTAAGGGGGGCGTTAAGGCTTTCGCTGGCAAGTTGATAAGAGAGAACCGCGAGTTCTTGAAGAAAAGAAACGTTTCGCACATAAACGTTACGGGGCAGTTTGAGGATGACAGGCGCGAAATTGAGAATGGCGCGTATCCCTGCCTCCACAAGTTGATCCGCCACCTTTTGCGCGGCAGGAGCGGGAACAGCAAGAATAGCGATTTGTGCCCCTAAAACTTTGTTGACTTCGGTGAGCGTCGCGGTATCCTGAATTTCGAGATTCCAGAGAGGACGCCCGATCTTAGAAAGGTTATTGTCGAACACAGCGACAAGCGACAGGCGATGCTCCTGCAAACCGGGATAACCTACAAGAGCCGAACCGAGGTTTCCCGCACCAACCAGGATCACTTTTTGCTCGTGATCCATGCGAAGGACACGAGTAATCTGTGCTTGCAACTCCGCAACATTGTAGCCAACTCCGGGCTTGCCGAATTGTCCGAGGTGAGTCAGGTCTTTACGAAACTGAGCCGCATTGATCCCGGTTTGCCGTTCGACTTCCGCCGAGGAAATCGTGTCTATTTGCGACTGCTCCAGATCGAGCAAAAATCGGAGATAGGTAGTGACTCGTTCGAGCGTCGGGATTGGCACCGGGTCTTTGCCATTCTGTGAATTCATCGCCATTGAGAAACCTATCTGAAAAGCGACTCGCCGGAGGGGAAGCGCCAGGTTCGGGTTGATAATAAGACAAGGGAAGTATACCGAAACTACAATCTCAGGTCAAGCATTTGTGAAATAAGGAACAAATGCTCTGAATTTTTCTACGGTTGAAGTTGGCTCTTAACATTCCCTTAAAAATACCTTGGTATAATTTTCAGGAGTGAGAGACAGACAATCTCTACATATTGCCCACTTTCGCGCAAAATTGGAACTTTTCAATCTTGTGCGGATAAAGACGAATGCTTGCGATTGTGCTAAAATGCACCTGCCGAAAAGGAGAGACGACTTATCCTGTCGCCTTCTTCGCTGAATTATCATAAGGAGAAACCGTGAACAACACGAAGAAGCCTACGGGTTTCACTTTGATTGAATTGCTTGTTGTCATCGCCATTATCGCCATTCTCGCCGCTATTCTTTTCCCCGTGTTTGCTCAAGCCCGTGAAAAGGCACGTCAAACCTCTTGCCTCTCCAACACAAAACAACTCGGTCTTGGCATCATGATGTATGTGCAGGATTATGATGAAACCTGGCCCCGTAATGACGATTGCGTCAACGGAGGCACGAAAGCAGTCGAAGGCGCACCCGCTACGGCGATTGGCTGTTCGGGCCCCTACGGCGACCGCGTGAATCACTACAAGTGGTGGTACTGGACTTACCCTTACGTCAAAAACGCACAGATCAACGTCTGTCCAAGCCGCACCCGCGTCGAATCCGATCCTTCAGGGCAATGGCAGGATTGGAAAAACAGTGCTGAAGTGCTTGATGCAGGTTATGGCTTGAACTTGTCCGTCACGGGAGCATTGAATACCTGGAATCGTGGTTTGACCGCAGGCGGACGCACTCGCAGCTCCTGGCTCGGTGGCACGATGGCAGGATTGAATTCCTCGGCGGAAACAATGCTGATGATGGAAACCCGCCTTTGCGCGGTTGGCTCGTTTGTCGTGGGGGGAACCGATCAGACTGCGTATCCGTTGGCGGTTCGTGAATACTGGGCGCGAATTATGTACCAGAAAGACGGCAAAACCGTTGAGAAAACTTCGGCTCCGCACTCGGATGGGATCGTCGTGGCTTATGCGGACGGACACTCGAAATACCTGAAAGTCTCTGACTTTTTAGGAAAATGTCCTCGGCTTGCGGACTACTCCGGCTCTGTACTGCCGAATCCCTCCACCGATCCGGCAGGCAAGGACAAGGGCGTAATGGCATGGACAATCGGGGCGGCTCCCACCTGGACGCAACCTTGGCCCTTCTGGGGATTGAATTAGTTTT
>JACMPS010000487.1 GCA_014377395.1 Chthonomonadaceae bacterium | reverse complement strand
TGAATAAAGACGCAGTTGCTCATTGGAAATGATCAGGGTCGGCTCGGATTTCAGGGATTTCGGATCAAGACCAAGACCGACGCCGCGTGACACACTAAACCGAATATAGCCGTCCTGGTGTTTGTTGGCACGGCACACCGAAACGACATCGGAAGTCAGTTCGGGCAGGGTTCGTTTCAGGTCGAAGCCGAGAGATTTGCAGGAGCGTAGTAATCGAACCAGGTGCGCTTGGAGGCGAAATACGTTCCCGTTATAAACGCGGATGCCCTCGAAAGCACCGTCGCCATAGAGAAAACCGTGATCGTAAATGGAAACGGTGGCTTCGGCTTTCGGAACCAGTTTCCCATTGAGATGCACCCATTGCTCATTTTGTTCCTCAGTGTTGCTCATCTGCCCTGTCCTTTCCCTCAAAAATTCATCCGTAATTTTGCGGGGAGTGCCTCATTATCGGCTTATTTCTTGCTTCACAGTATACCATACAGGGTCTATTTTGCAGAGCGCACAGGGGAGGGAACATCATTTACCACCCGCTACGTTAGAGGACACAGAGGCACAGAGAGAATACGGGAGAACACGCGAAAGAAAGGACCTCACGCGAAGGTACGAGGGCGCAAAGAGAAGCAATGAGGAGCATAAGAAAATCTTCAACTCAACACTTAATCCCTAATCCCTTCTTCTCTGCCCTACTCCCGCTCACAGTCAGGGCGAGCGGGAGAAAGGAAGATGCGCACTGAGAAAGTTTGCCGATCACGCTCATATCTTCCGGGACTTCAACATGAGGAAAATCTTTCGTCAGGACGCTTTTATCTTACTGCTTCTAGAAAACAACAAACAGGAAATTTTCCACAGGAAATGTGTAAAAAAAGGTACAGTTAGGGTAGATTGACTCAGGGAAATGCCGGAACATGACGTAATTCCTCCCTTTTCTTGAAAACAATGAGGGCAGGGGTTGCAGTGTGCGACGCATTGTAGTATAATTTCTGAAGAAGTGAGAAAAAGTTCCGTCTTTTTCAGTTCTCATTCTTCCATCTCCTCCGGACGTGCGAATCGCTCTCTTACTCTCCTTTTCATCAAAGTCTGAAGAAAAGGTCCGACAAAGAGAGAGGAACCAGATCATGCAACTATACGCCGCCAAACAAAACTCTATGGATCGAGGGTTCAGGGTGATCAGCGAAGCGCAACTCCACTTCACATGTACGCACTCCCGCTACTCGGATATGACGGATCGGGAGATCGTTCTACGCGCCCAACGGGGCGACGCGGGAGCCTCCGAATATCTTCTCTACAAATACCGTAATCTGGTACGCACGAAAGTCAAGTCCTACTTCCTTGTGGGTGCGGAAAAAGAAGATTTGCAGCAGGTCGGCAATATCGGCTTATGGCAAGCGATTGTAGATTTCCGTTGCGACAAGGCGATTTCCTTTCCCGCTTTCGCTAAAGTCTGTATTCAGCGACACATCATTACCGCCATCAAAACCGCTACCCGCCAGAAACAAACCCCCCTCAATACCGCCCTGACGTTCGACAGCCCTGTCGAAGACGCCAATTCCGATTGGAACCTCTCCGACATCATTCCCGGTTCCGAAGCCCAGGACCCCGAACTGATCGTGATCGAAACCGAAGACACAAAAGTTCTGCACGAGATGCTCCAACAGGTTCTCTCCGACTTCGAGTGGAATGTACTGGCGGGCTATCAAATTGGGAAATCGTATCGAGAGATTGCGATTGAGTTGCACTGTAAGACAAAGTCGGTGGATAACGCTCTCGCTCGCATCAAGCGCAAAGTTTCGACGGTTCCGATTGGTAGTGCGAACCTGAGTCAGTTGTTGGCGAACTCGCCCCGATAACGCCCCTTTCTTTTTTGTCCCCTCACTCCTCTCTGCCCTCGCTGAGAGACGTGAGGGGTTTCCAGTTTGCAGAAGACTACCTTCTGTACCGAGAATTGCCCATGCCGGATTTACGTTTGATTACTGAGCCGAACAAAATTCACCTCTTTTTGCGGAAGGAGAAAGTCGCTCTTTACGACTATCGGAACGTCCCCGGCTTTCTCTCGCTCGCCTTAGAAGGTGGTCGAGAGGTAACACGACGCGCAGAGGCGGACATTCCGGCGATTTTTTCAAATCTCATTGTGAGCGAAAGCGAAAAGGGCGGCGCAAACAAAACGAGTGAAGCACTCCGGGCGCGAGTCACCGACACAACGGCGCGACGCGGAACGTTTTCAATCGGCTTTCGTCAGTCTCTGGAATGGAGATTGCGCGAGGAAAATAAAGCACTGGAAACCCGCACGGTGCGTTTTGGCGCAAGTCCCTGTGAAGGGGCGGCACTCGACTTCGAGGCACACTTTGACCCTACTCAGGAAAACGTTTCCGCTGAGTTTCAGCATCGTTTTGTAATACGTTTAGCCCCATCACTTTTTGGTGAAACGGCGCGAATCCTGAACAGCGCAGGAGCCTCCCACAGAGAAGAAATTGCCGATTTTTCCGCTCACTGGACTTCAACAATGGGCGTTGTCGGTGGTGAGACCGTCGGGATCGCACTTTTGGAACACCCCGACAATCCGGGCTTCCCGAATCAATACTCTTTTACGGAAACAGGCATTTTAAGCGTGATCTCCCGGTTTTCACTTACCAGGGCGGTGACGCTTCAGTATCGCATCGTCACCTTTATAGCGTATGTGGAAGCCGGGTGGATGGAGGCGCGGTGGCAGGAGTATTCGCGTCGTCCAGCAGGGTTCGCGCCGCACTGAAAAGAGATTTCATCCACAGATTAACACCGATGACAACAGATTAAAATGCAGGGAAAAAAGGGAGGGAAATCTTTACCTCAACACTTAATCCTTGACACTTTCCTCCTACAGATTGAAGACGATATGCCCCCCACCCTTCTCCGGGTTGAAAACCTGAAAACAGAATTTCGGACTTCGCAAGGCATCGTGCAAGCCGTGCGCGGTATTTCCTTTGAGGTAGGGCGCGGCGAAATCGTCGGCATTGTCGGTGAGTCGGGGAGCGGCAAAAGCGTGACCGCCCTTTCTCTGATGCGCCTGATTGCTTCGCCGCCGGGACGCATCACCGAAGGCAGAGTTCTGCTGGAGGATCAAGATTTGCTCACTCTGAGTGAGTCGCAGATGTGCGCCTTACGCGGCGATAAGATCGCAATGGTGTTTCAAGACCCCTTTTCTTCGCTTAACCCGACGATGACGCTGGGCGCACAGATTGCGGAGCCTTTACGCCTTCACCGGAAAATGAGCAAGGAAGAAGCAAAAAAGCGAGTCATTGAGTTGATGACAGCGGTAAGAATTCCGAACCCGGAAACTCGTTATCGTCAGTACCCGCATGAGATTTCCGGCGGGCAACGTCAGCGAATCGTGATTGCAATCGCCTTTGCTCTCGACCCGGATTTACTGATTGCCGATGAGCCGACAACCGCCCTTGATGTAACGGTTCAGGCGCAGATTTTAAGTCTGATGAAGGAGATGCAACGGAGACACAATACGGGAATTGCCCTGATTACGCATGATCTCGGTGTGGTTGCGGAAGTCTGTGATCGGGCATTGGTGATGTACGCGGGAAAAATTGTGGAGAGCGGAACCGTCGAGCAGATTTTCCATTCACCTCAACACCCCTATACGCGGGGACTGCTTGCCTCCCTCCCACAAATGGACAGTACCGGACGCAAACGGCTCTATTCCATTCCCGGACAGCCCCCCGATCTTGCACACTTGCCCCCCGGTTGTCCTTTCTACGAGCGTTGTGGATTTCATATCGAGCGTTGCCTCGAAGTTGACCCGCCCCCCGTCTTCACGAACACAGGACAAATGGCACGATGTATCCGCATTGAGGAAATTGCCCCATTTGTGAGGCAATAGGCACAGCCGCTTGCCAGGGGTTTCAACCTCCAGTCAAGAAATTGGTTAGGGTATAATCGCAGGGAGTAAGGGCAAAAGCGAGAGCATTTACTGATGTGATCTTACGGGGCAATTTCTCAAGCAACGGGTGAACAATGGTGAGCAGAGGCAAGAGACCGAAATGCAAAAACGCAAATTCCCAAACATGAAGTTGAGCGAGGTGATGCCCCTCATCGAAACGGATCATTTCACAAAATGGAGTCTAGACTTGCCTCCGCGCCCGCCAAGCGATCACTCGCAGGAGGCTTTGTAGCGGCTGGATGCTTTCGACACCGTAGGGACTGAGGCGGCGAAACTGTTACTCGTGGACGCGCTGCTTGCCGAAATTATTCCGAACTATGCAAAATTAAAAATTTGGAAGGGCGAAGCACTTGAATCGGCAACGTTGACGGGCTTTGCCGACTACCTGATCACACCGAGTTATGCCTATATGAAGACGCCTTTGCTGTGTGCGGCAGAGGCAAAACGTGATGACTTTACAAAAGGGCGGGCGCAGTGTCTTGCGGAGTTGATGGCTTGCCGTAAAAAGAATCAGGTGGAGGGCTACGATCTGGATTTGTTCGGCTTTGTGAGTAATGGTCGGAGATGGCTTTTTATCAGTTGACAACCACAAACGAGACTTATGAGACGACGGGATACAATCTGGAAAATATGCCGCGTCTTCTGGGCGCATTGGATTATGTGTGCGCCGAATGTGCAAAGCGGGTTCCTCTGTAGACCTTACCTCGATCCCTTAGCGCAAAATGACGTTGGTACATTCGGCGCAGGAATGAATTCCTCGCTCGGAGGCGTTCCGCCCTGAATTGGACAAAACGCGGACACCCCATTCTTGCTTTTGCCTTGAGTCCACGCAGGTGGAAGTCCTGTGAACCGTTGAGCAGGAGTTTGTAATTGGATGTACCTGCGAACCGTCCAACAGGAGTTTGTGATTGGGGCGTTTTTGTAGTCGGGGAATTCATTCCCCGGACTCTAAATGCTCTCTTTGAATCCTATTTCGTCCTTAATTATCGGGGTTTGTAGTCCCCTCATTTCCAGAATTAAACCACCATGCCCGAACTTTTTATAAACCGCCTTTCTCGTTTCTCACTTGCCGGAACGCTCCTTTTGCTTTCCCTGCCGCTCACAACTTCGGCTCAAATTGATTTGTCGGGTATGCCCCTTCTGACGCCTCCGCCGCAGATGTCCCCGTTAGCAAACCGATTACAGAGGATGTTTAATCGCGCTCTCAAACTGCAAACCGAAAAGCAGTATCGTAGAGCCATTCAGGAGTATCGTGACTATCTGCGTCAGGGGAAAGCCGCCCAGATTTCCGCCGCCGCCGAACTGCCCGCCTACGGCAACCTTGCTTTTTGCTATTCGGCACTCGGTGAAAGAGCCAATCAGGAAACCGCCCTTAAGGAAGTTCTGAAACGTGACCCGAAAAACGTTGTCTCCTACGCGCAACTCGCCGTGCTGAAAGTCGCAACCGGACAAATGAAGGCGGCACGTGACTATGCACAAAAAGCCCTTTCACTCAAGCCACCGCCCAACATTGCGTTTACCACTGAGTTTGCTCTGGGAACTGCTTCTCTACAACTGAATGACTTGAAGACCGCCATTTCTTCGTTCAACCATGCAACGCAACTCTCCCCGAAAAACGCTCAAATTCGCTTTAACTATGCGATTGCGCTGGCACGAGCCAACCGCACCGCCGAAGCACTCACACAGGCGGAAAAAGCGCGTGATCTCGCTCCGAATCTCGTTCAGCCCCGCCTTTTTATTGCGTCCACACTTCAACAACAAAAACGCTACTCCGAGGCATTGACGAATTACAACGCTGTCCTGAAACGTGACCCTAATAATTTGCTGGCACTTTTTAACCGGGGTGCCATTCTGCAACAACTGGGGCGTAGCGACGAGGCTCTCGATGCCTATCTGGAAACGACCAAACGCTACCCCGCCAACTACGCCGCACAGATGAACACGGCACAACTTTATCTCTCCGCTCAAAACTGGGTAGCGGCAAAATACCGCTTTGGACTTGCGCTTAAAATCGTTCCGAACAACCCTCCAGCACTTGCCGGACTGGGCAGAAGTGAACTTGAAGACGTGTCCCGTCTGCTCGATCCAAAACAAAAAAAAGAAGGGTTTGCACAGGCGGAAGTGCATCTCAAACGCGCCGTAGCGGGAGACCCCAAAAACACACTTTTGCAAGATCAACTTTCCGTGTTATATGAGCGTTCCGGGCGTTACTCAGAAGCAATTGCCCTCTACAAAGACAGAATTACCGCGACCCCGAAAGACGTGCGCCTGTATTACCGAGTGGCAACGCTCTACAAGGAGCAACGCAAAATTGAGGAAGCCGCAACCGTTTGGAAGGCGTATCGTCTCCAGAACCCCGATGACGAAACCTCCTACCGTGAGATTGCGGAAAATTATGAACTGACGGGACGCAAGCCCGAAGCCCTCGCGGAAATGGAACTCTATCTGAAACGAAAACCGAATGACGGCACGACTCTCCTTTATACGGCTCGCTTGCTGAGTGAGACAGGCAAAACGGAAGAAGCGAAAGCGCGTTATCGTCGCGCGACGGAGTTGGATGCAAGCGGAAATGATGAACCCGACCCCAAATTAAGACCTTCTGCGATTGCATTTAAGACGCGCTACAAATTGGACGGGTGGCGTGGGCTTGCACAAATCGCTCAAAAGGAAAGCAAATTTGAGGAGGCGATTCTCGATTGGCAAAAGGTGAAAGCCCTGGATGCGGAGCAGACAAAGCGCGATAAAATCCCCTCCGACCCGGCGATTTCGCGAAGTCTTGCGGCGGCTTACGGATTGAACAAGCAACCCGACAAAGCCATCGCCGAGTATCGCGCCCTCTCGCTGGCAAACCCCGATGAGACGACTTCGCTGAACGAAATTGCCCGGATCGAGGAAGCGCAAGGTCACATTGGCGAGGCGGTTTCGGCATTGCGGCAGGTGGTGGAGCGGAGCAAAGAAAAACTGTCGGCTCAACTGAAAATCCCTGAATTGTATCGTCGCCTGAATCAGCCTGAAAACGCAATCGGAGAATACGAGGCACTTCCAAAAACCTATCCCAAAGACACGCAACTCCTCTCCTCACTGGCGCAGGTTTATGAAACAACCGGAAAAGACGACAAAGCCCTCGCCACCTATAACACGATCCTCAAAGCCGACGCAAACGCAAAATGGGCAATCGGGAAAAAAGCCGCCGTTCTCGTTCGCTTGAAGCGTTTCGATGAGGCGCGTGGCATCTACGAGACAACGCTGGATCAAAACCCCGACGACATTCAGACCGTCTCCGATATTTCCCGTCTCTACACGCTCGAAAAACGGGATTCGGCTTACCTCGATTGGCTGAAAACCCGCCTTGACAAAACTCCCGCCTCCCGTGCGCTGACGAGTTACGTGATTGGGGAATTTATAAGACAAAAAAAGGAGGAAGAGGGCTGGGAGACGTTGAAATCGGTGAGTACGAAATATAAAGAGTTACGTAACGTGCAGGAGGTTTACGCTTCGACTCTGCAAGGGCATGGACGAGTGGCGCAAGCGATCCCTATTCTTCAAGCGGTAGCGGATAAAAACAAAAAAGACCTTGAAGCGCAGGTTGCCGTTACCGACGCCCTTGAGCAAAATAAGCAGTTCGATGAGGCAACCGTGAAACTGGAAGCGTTGCTGAAAAGCACAAATTACACGGAAAGCGGTCTTGACATCGTGCGGCGGCGGCTTGCGGAACGCTATGTCGTGCAAAAGAAGAATGCCCAAGCAATCACGCTTTATCAGAGTCTTTATAGTCGAACCCCTGCTGATATTGGCACAGCGACTACCCTTGTAGACCTTCTGGATAAGGAGGGGCGAGATCGGGAATCGGTTCCGGTTTTGATTTCTCTGCTTCAATTCAAGGGGTTTCCCGACTCGATCAAAGGAACGATCCGAAGCAAACTCGGCAGTATTTACGAAAAAATCGGCAACAAAACCGAGGCGGAAGCCCAGTTTCGTGAAGCCCTGAAAGTAAATGCACAGGACAAAATCGCGCAGGACGGACTTAAGCGATTGACAGGAAAGTAGCGAATGAAGGACACTGAGGCAACACCCGCCCTCGAAATGCGGCATATATCGAAAACTTATCCCGGCGTTCGTGCGCTCGATGACGTCTCTCTCACGGTGGGGAAGGGCGAAGTTCATGCGTTGCTCGGCGAAAACGGCGCGGGCAAATCTACCCTGATGAAGATTCTTGCCGGGGCGCAGTCAAAGGACAGCGGCACGATTTTACTGAACGGGGCTTTAGTTGAGATTGATTCGCCGCAAAAGGCAATGGCGCTCGGCGTTTCGATTATCTATCAGGAGTTCAATCTCGTTCCCTACCTTTCCGCCGGAGAAAACATTTTTCTTGGACGTGAGCCGAAAGCGGGGCTGCCCGGTTTTGTCAATTTTAAGGTTCTTTTTGCGGAAGCGCAACGGGTTCTTGATAATCTCGGCGTTAAAATTGATGCCCGTATGCCCGTCAATCGCCTGAGTATCGCTCAGCAACAAATGGTTGAAATTGCAAAGGCAACGAGCAAAAAATCAAAGATCATCGTCATGGATGAGCCGAGTGCCACCCTGACCGATCACGAACTTCGAGCCCTTTTCGCCTTGATCAAGCAGTTGAAGTCCGAGGGTGTTTCCGTCGTTTACATTTCACATCGCCTTGAAGAGATTATCGAAATTTGTGATCGTGCCACGATTATGCGAGACGGCAAATGGATTGCTACCCTTGACGTGAAGGACCTGACTCGCGAAGACATCATCCGTCTTATGGTGGGGCGTGAACTCAAAGACGCCATTCCCAAAGTTGCGGCTCCGCTCGGTTCCCCTGCTCTCGAAGTCCGAAATCTCAATCGTAAGGGCGTTTTGCACGACATTTCGTTTACCGTTCACAAGGGCGAAGTTTTAGGAATCGCGGGGCTTGTGGGAGCGGGGCGCACCGAGACCGTCCGCGTGATTTTTGGAGCGGATGCAATGGATTCAGGCGAGATTCTGGTGGATGGAAAGCCTGTTACAATTCGCTCTCCGCAAGACGCGATCAAAAACGGCATCGGCTTTGTGACGGAAGACCGCAAGCATCAGGGGCTGGTGCTGAACATGGCGGTACGGGAAAATTCCACGCTGGCGAATTTGGGAGCGATCTCTCGGATGAGTTTCATCAAGCGTAGCGAAGAAAAACAGGTCACGGAGAAATATCGCACAAGTCTCGCGATCAAAACGCCTCACATCGAACAGGCGGTGAAAAATCTCTCCGGCGGCAATCAGCAAAAAGTTGTGCTGGCGAAGTGGCTTTTCACCGGATCGAAGATTCTAATTTTCGATGAGCCGACACGCGGGATTGATGTGGGCGCGAAAAGCGAAATTTACAAACTGATGAACGAACTTGCGGCGCAGGGAGTGGCGATCATTATGATTTCTTCGGAGCTCCCGGAGGTTATGGGCATGAGTGACCGGATTCTGGTGATGCACGAGGGACGGCTGACGGGAGAACTCACCCGCGCCGAAGCCACACAGGAACAAATTATGACGCTGGCAACGGGGGGTTAGAGCAGATGCCCTCCGCTATGGATTCCGGTTCGGTTTTAAGTCCAACAGTAAACACCCCCTCTCTCCCTCTGATCGAAGTCAAAGATTTAAGGGTGACTTTTAATCTGGAGGAGCGGGAAGCACACGCCGTCCGCGATGTCTCATTCACCATTCCGCAGGGCAAAACCGTGGGATTGGTGGGAGAAAGCGGGTGCGGAAAGTCCATGACCGGGCTTTCACTCCTCAAACTCATTCCGGTTCCCGGTCGCATTTCGCACGGACAAATTTTGTATTATTCCTCTGACGCGACTCTGCCCCCTACCGATCTTGTCGCTCTGCCGCAAAACGGGGAAACAATTCGTTCGATACGCGGTGCTCAAATTGCGATGATTTTTCAGGAGCCGATGAGTGCGCTCACTCCGGTTTACACGATTGGGCAACAGATCGGCGAAATGGTGATGTTGCACCGCAAAATGAATAAGGCGGACGCACGGCACGTCTCGATTGAGATGTTGACGCGAGTGGGCATCCCCGCCCCCGAACAACGAGTCAACGAATACCCTCACCAACTTTCCGGTGGAATGAGACAACGTGCCGTCATTGCGATGGCACTTTCTTGTAATCCGCGTATGCTGATCGCCGACGAGCCGACAACAGCACTCGATGTAACGGTTCAAGCACAAATTCTCGACTTGATGCGCGAGTTGCAACAGGAACTCGGAATGTCCATTCTGATTGTCAGTCATGATCTGGGCGTGATTGCCGATCTTGCCGAAGAAATGATCGTGATGTATGCGGGGCGCGTCGTGGAGCAGGGAACCGCCGAACAGTTGTTTTATTCGCCGCAACATCCTTACACGCAGGGATTGCTTCGCTCGGCACCTGTTCTGGGTTCCAAGCACAGCGGGAAACTTTACTCGATTCCGGGAACAGTGCCTCGCCTGACTTCGACGGCACAGGGTTGCCCTTTCCGTCCGCGTTGCCCGGAAGCCTTCGACAAATGCGCGGAACTCCCTCCCCTCTTCGTGAAAAGCGACGGGCAAAGTGTGCGCTGTTGGGCGCGAATAGAGACCCTCCAATGAGTCAATCACAAAACCAGTCTCAGAGTCAATCTCAAGAGGATTCGAGGGCTGCCGTCAGTTCAGTAAATCAATCCGTTAGCCAAACTCCGAGTCAAGCCTCGCTTCTCCTGAAAGTACAAGATTTGGGGAAATCGTTTCCGATCAAAAGGGGCTTGTTGCGGAAAACCGTCGGGCAGGTTTATGCGGTGGACGGGGTGAGTTTTACGCTGAACCGGGGCGAAACTCTCGGTATGGTGGGAGAGAGCGGGTGCGGCAAAACCACGACCGGGCGTTGTCTGATGCGCCTGATCGAACCGACAAGTGGAAGCGTAAGCCTCTACAACGCAGAAGGCGTGGAAACCGAACTCATGTCGCTTTCACCGGGTGAACTCAAGCGGAACCGCGCCCGGATGCAAATGATTTTTCAAGACCCGCAGTCTTCACTCAATCCTCGTATGACCGTTGCCGACGCCGTTTCCGAGCCGCTTGTCGTGAACCGAATCGGCACGGCAAAAAGTCGTGAAGAGCGGGTTGCGGGATTGCTGGAGCAGGTCGGTTTACGGGCATCGGATATGCGCCGCTACCCTCATGCTTTCAGTGGAGGACAGCGACAGCGCATTGGGATTGCCCGCGCTCTTGCCCTGAACCCGGAACTGATTGTGGCGGATGAGCCGGTTTCCGCCCTTGATGTGTCGGTACAGGCGCAGGTATTGAACCTTCTCGCCGACTTACGCGCAGAATACGGGCTTTCTTACCTCTTTATCGCGCATGATCTCGGCGTTGTCGAACACATCAGTGATCGAGTCGCCGTGATGTATCTGGGACGTATCGTCGAACTGAACGAAACGGCGAAATTGTTTGCGTTTCCACATCATCCCTACACGGAAGCCCTGCTTTCCGCTGTTCCTGTGGCAGACCCGAAAGTACAGCGATCCAGACAGCGTATTCGGCTAACAGGAGATGTTCCCTCCCCCGCAAACCCGCCTTCCGGTTGTCGTTTTCACCCGCGTTGCGGCTACGCTCAAGCGATTTGCTCTCAGGAAGACCCCCCGCTTCGTGAGATCGAACCGGGTGCCTTTGCCGCCTGTCATTTTGCGGACGAGCTGAAATTAGAGGGGGTACAATTATGAAATCAATGATGAAATCAGCGTTGAATTTGCGGGGTCTGACTCTTGTTTTGTTTGCATTTTGTCTGTCTCTTGCGGGCTGTACGCCGCCTCCCGACATCACCTCGAAACCCGATCCGAAAGGCGGAATCGGCGTGAAGGAGGCTCCCGTTCTTGCCTCGCTTGTGCAAAGCGGGAAACTTCCGGCACTCGCCTCACGACTTCCGCTCGATCCTCTTGTGATCAAGCCTGTCGAGCGTCCCGGCGAGTACGGCGGCGTATGGCATCTCATGGTGGATAATCCCGACCTCTCCGTTTACAAAATGATCGGGGGGTACGCGCCTCTTGTGCGCTGGCGTTCGGACTGTCTTGGGCTAGAACCCGGAACCGCGAAAAGTTGGGAGTACAATGCTGAAGGAAATCAACTGACGCTTCACCTGCGGCACGGCTTGAAGTGGTCTGACGGCGTGGAATATACGTCCGCCGATTTCGCTTACTGGGCAAAACTCACACTTGAGAAAAAGCAGTTGAAAACCCGTCCTTTCTGGTCGCTCGTGAAGGGGCAGGACATGGTTGTCGAAACACCGGATAAGTACACCCTCGTGCTGAAATTCGCCGGGGCAAACTGGTATGTAGCGCAACACCTTGCGACGGGCTATTGGAACTCAGATGATTACAATATGCCGAAGCATTATCTTGAACAGTTCGATCCCTTAGTCAATCCGAAATACAAGGATTACTCGATTTTCGACAAGAAAAATTCGTTTCAGTTAAACCCGGATCGCCCGACTCTTACCCCCTGGAAACTCTCAAAAATCGAAGAGGGCGGCTACAAAATCACGCTGGATCGCAACCCTTATTACTACATGACAGACACTCTCGGAAGGCAGCTGCCCTACATTGATCAAATTATTGCCGCCTACACGCCCGACGCTCAAGTACGGGTGCTGAAAATTCTTTCGGGGGCGGTGGATGCTCAATTTCGCCTTGTGGACCTGCGCGACTACAGCCTTTACAAAGCCGGAGAAAAAAGCGGCGGTTACCGGGTGTTACGCTGGAAAGAAGCGAACGGCTCCGATCCCTCTTTGATGCTGAACTGGGACGTAGAAGACCCTTCGACACGGGAACTTATTCGTGACCTTCGCTTCCGACAGGCTCTTTCCCTTGCGGTAGATCGGGACAAGTGCAATCAGGTGGCGTGGCGCGGGCTAGGCGTCCCAAAACAGGGAACCGTGAGCCGCGAGTCATGGCATTTTCAATCGGCGGAAGGTAAGAAAGTCTTTAATACGTGGGCAAAATCCTACGCGGAGTTTGATCTCAAACACGCCAATGCCCTGCTCGACGACATGGGGATGACCAAACGCGACTCGGAGAATTTTCGACTGCGAAAAGACGGGCAACGTCTCTCCATTTTGTTCGATATTCCCCCGGCGGGAATCAGTTCCGCACAAACCGATATTGCCCTTGTCGTCACGGAGGGGTGGCGGCAACTTGGTATGGAAGTGATCCTGAAAAACTGGCCCAGTGCCGAGTATACGCTACGTCAGAAGCTCGCGAAGTACACGGTCTCGCTTCAAGCACAGGCGGAAATGGATTTGTTCACCTATCCCGACTGGGTTTTCCCAACCTCGGATAATTACTGGCACAGCAAAGTCGGCAAGTGGTACAAAACCGGAGGCAAAGAGGGCGAAGCCCCCACCGGAATCATGAAAGAACTGCTCGCCATTTACGCCAAAATCATAGACGAAAAAGACATCGAAAAGGCGCATAAACTGGTTCAGGAAGCCGTCAAACTACATACGGAAAAGGGGCTATTCTCGATTGGAACGGTAGGCGAATTGCCCCAGATCGTGATTGCAAAAAGCAATTTCCGCAATGTGCCGTCTAAGCCTCAGATTATGGGCCCCTGGGCACCTGCGGGGCCTGCAACTTCCTACCCGGAAACCTTCTTTTACTCGTCGAGACCGGAAGACAACCCCACCCTTCAGACGGCACAATCCGCGAATCAGACGGCGAGAGCGGCAGGAGGGCATCGCCCATGATGACCTATATTCTCAGACGAATTTTGATCGCCATTCCGACTTTGATGCTGATTTCCGTGCTTTCCTTTGTGATCATTCGGCTTCCTTCCGGCGATTACCTTGATCAGAAAATCGCACAACTGGAGCAACAGTACGGGGACAGCTCCAGTATGACGCAGGCAGAAGGTCTCCGCAAGCGTTACGGGCTAGACAAACCCGCGTGGCAACAATATACGGGATGGGTTTCGGGATTTGTACGGGGTGATTTCGGCGAGTCGTTTCGGTATGAGCAGGAGGTGAAAGACCTTATTTGGGAGCGGTTGGGCTACACCTTTTTGCTCTCGATTGGCTCGTTGCTGTTCACATACGCCCTTGCCATTCCGATAGGCATTTACTCGGCGACGCACAAGTATCAATGGTCGGATAACGTGCTGACATTGCTGGCGTTTTTCGGAATGTCCCTGCCGGGTTTTCTCGTGGCACTCGTGGTTTCCGTTGCGATCTACAAGATTTTCGGTGCACCACTCTTCGGATTATACTCGCCCGGTTATCAGGGCGCACCAATGAGTCTGGGCAAACTTATAGATTTGATGAAGCACCTGATGGTTCCCCTTGTTGTTGTCGCAATCAATGGCACGGCGGGTCTTATGCGCGTGATGCGTGGAAATTTGTTGGACACGCTCGGTGAGCCGTTTATCCGCACCGCAAGAGCGAAAGGCTTAAAGGAATCGGTGGTGATCGTCAAGCACGCCGCCCGAATCGCCGTCAACCCCCTCATCTCGATTATCGGAATGAGCCTTCCTGAGATTTTGTCGGGAACAACAATCATTTCGATTGTCCTCGGACTTCCGACGGTGGGACCGCTTCTGTTTCAGGCTTTGCAGGATCAGGATATGTACCTCGCAGGAACGATTATTCTCTTTATGAGTCTTTTGCTGATCGTAGGAAATCTTGTCGCCGATCTGATTCTGGCTTGGATTGATCCGAGGATTCGCTATGAATAACCCAACCTCGACAACCCTCCCGCTTCTCCCACCTCAAAACCAGAAACCTCTAGAGGAAGAAGACCTCGGTTCACTTTCTTATCGGCAACTCGTTTTCCGTAAATTTCGCAAAAGCAAGCTCGGTCTTGTAGGCGTCGTCCTCTTGCTTTTGCTCTACGGCATCGCCATATTAGCGGAGTTTTTCGCGCCGTTCGATGCAAGTCACAACGAAATGCGTTTACGCTATGTGCCGCCGCAGGGCATTCACTTCTTCGATGAAAGCGGGTTTCATATTGTGCCTTTCGTCTATGGGCTGAAGGAAACGCGCAACCCGGACACGCTTGAACTTTCCTTCACGCAGGACAAAGAGAAACGCTATCAGATTCACCTGTTTCATCATGGCGATCCCTACCGATGGTTCGGCTTGATTTCAACGGATTTGCATTTAATTGGCTCAAACGGCCCCTTCTACATCTTTGGAACGGATCGCATGGGGCGTGATTTGTTTTCACGGATTTTGTATGGGGCGAGGGTGTCTTTGACGGTGGGGCTGGTGGGCGTTTTCGTCAGTATTATTTTAGGATCGTTGTTGGGGACGGCTTCGGGCTACTGGGGCGGGGCGGTAGACATGGTGATTCAGCGAATCATCGAGCTGCTCTCTTCGTTTCCGGCGATACCGTTGTGGATGGCACTTGCGGCGGCACTTCCTCCGAGATGGTCGGGCTTGCAGGTCTATTTCGGAATTACGTTGATCTTATCGTTACTCGGTTGGGGTGGGTTGGCGCGGCAGGTACGCGGGAAAATCATGTCGTTGCGGGAGGCGGATTATGTGCTGGCGGCGAGAAGTGCGGGGGCCTCTAACCTCTACATTCTTTTGCGTCACCTTTTGCCAACCGCCTACAGCCACATCATTGTCGTTGCAACGCTTTCGATTCCCGGTATGATTCTGGGAGAAACCGCACTGAGTTTTCTCGGTCTTGGG
>JACMPS010000486.1 GCA_014377395.1 Chthonomonadaceae bacterium | reverse complement strand
TCTTCTCCCGGCAGTCCAAGAAAGCGAAGCCATGCAATTGGGTCTTTCTCAACGAGTTGTTTTGTAGCGACATCAAACGGTTTGGACATGATCGTCTCACTCTCTTAAAGGGATTATACTATGCTCTCACCGAATTTCGCCGTTCGCTTCGGAACAGGAAAATCAGGTGTGATCCGCAATTTTTCACGCTTGACGACTCGACAATCAACTCAATTCACGCAAAGAAGAAAAAGCAACCACCCACTTCGTTAGAGGCACAGAGAAAAGCAGAGAAGGAACGGGCATTTTCATTAACTCCCCTCTCCTGGATTTTGGGGGAGGGCTGAGTGGACAGGATAGGGGTGGGGGCAAAACTCGCACTTGCCTCTGGTCTTTAACAAAGTATTCGAGTAAGAATTACGTTAGGAGGGCAATCAAACGGAGAGGATCAACAGGCACAGAAGGAGGACGCAAATTATTGCGTCCTCCGCTATCGTTTTGACAACCTGCCTGCCAGAATAAAGACTTGACGCGCTTTTGAGACCGAGGGGCGTTTCGTCAGAGTATCGTATTTCTGCTTTTCAATCAGGCGTAGAACTTCCAGTCCGCCCCGGTTGAACATTTCGATGTCGAGACGAACACGCCGCTCCACCAGATCGCAGAGTTTGATACCCTCACGGAAAAGTTCGTGGGTGCGCTCGACCTCAAACTTCATGAGTTCACCGAAATCGGCGGTGAAGCGACGCGAACAAATCTGCTCTTCCGTCACACCGAAACGTTCCATGTCTTCAAGGGGAATGTAAATGCGATTTTTGTCAATGTCGCGGGTCACGTCCTGCCAGAAGTTTGCGAGTTGGAGTGCCGTACAGGTTTTGTCGGAGAGGGCAAGGCGCTCAGCGTCGCTGTATCCACAAAGAGCCAGCACAAGACGCCCAACAGGATTTGCCGAGTTTTTGCAGTAGAAAGTCAGGTCTTCATAGGTGGCATAGCGAGGCATCGTTTGATCTTGACGAAACGCAGTCAGTAAGTCTCGAAATGGGTCGGCGGGAATCCCGAACTGTTGTACCGTATCGGCGAGAGCAACGAAAACAGGGTGTTTCGGCTCTCCTCTGTACATTGCGTTTAACTCGTCTTCCCACCAGTCAAGCAAAATCAGCGACTTGCGCGTGTCGCCGATCTCATCGCTGAGGTCGTCGCTGATGCGACAATACGAGTAGACGTTATAAAAGTGCTGACGAAGCGGCTTCGGGCAAAAAGCCCCGGCGACGAGAAAATTCTCGTAGTGAGACTTCGCCAGTCTTTCGCAATAGTGCCTTGCTTCTTCGTTCGTGTAAGGACGGTCTACCTGATAGGGGTGCGCGATATGATCCGCGCTCAGTGTTAAGTCGCTCATGAAACTCCCGTGTGTTTCGGGCGCGTCGCTAAGAGTTTTTGCCATAGCGTCGCTGGAATTCCTCCTCGCCCATACAGAGATACATGATACCCTGTATCATTCCGACAAGGGCGGGAATATAAGTCCAGAAAAAGAGAACCGACAGGATTCCTGCGCCCGTATTCCCCAGATAGAAGTGATGCGCTCCAAAGCCACCGAGTAAAAGTGCAAGCACTCCCGCAGAGGTTTTGTCCTTTCTGGCGCGATAAGGCGTCATCGCATACTGTTGGGGTGAGAAAGGCACAGGAGCGGGCGGCGGGGTCGTGTTGATGAAAACCTGCTGTACCGGAGCGCGATTGTCCTGAACCGTCGGGTTGGTGTAGAAGTTACCGGGCTGTTGGTAAGCCTGTGGGTAAGCCTGTTGAAAGGGTGGTTGAGTGGGTTGCGCGTAGACGTTGGGATGAAGTGCCACGCCGCAAAATTGGCACTGCGTCGAACCCTGCGGAATCCACTGCCCACACGAGCCACACTGCACATGCGGATTCGCATTGGCAAGCGGAGTCACGGGTTGTGCGTAAAAGGCGGGAGTCTGCGTGGGTTGCCCGGACGGAGTCATCGCTGGGTTGCCCGGATATTGCCGGATCGTCGGCACATTCGGGCTTTGATTTTGAGGCGAAAGTGCCGTAGCGTTCTGTTGCCCAGGCAACAAAGTGGGCGAGGCAGGACGAGAGGCACAGTTCGAGCAGTGAACCTCGAACGAACCGAGCGTTTTTCCACAGGTCAAACATTGGCGGCGCGAATCGGAAACCCCGCTAAATCGTTTATGGGTCTCGAAACGGTGTCCACATTGCGAACAAAACAGGGCTTCCTGTCCGTTCCCTCGTGCACAGGAGGGACACGTTTTGGAATTCTCAGGCATCTCGTCTTTCCCCTTCTCGTATACTTACTTTCGCATTACGTACACGGAACCCAATCCGTGCCACAAACTCGGACAAATTAGGGGGCTAAGCCCTCTTTATTTTTGCACCGGGGGCGTGGGAGTTGGAGCTACCTTGCCCGGTGCGGAAACAGCCGGCTTTAGCCTTGATTGAAAACTACTGGAGGTCAGCAAAACATCACGGCGGATCAGTGCGTACTTTTCTTTCGGGCAAACGAAGATCACGGCGACGGCACGATTTTCATTTAAGATGAAGAGACTGACATCAATCGTGTTTTTCGCTTCTGTCTTTTCGGCACGAAGATATAAAACGCCGTTGAGTTGCATTTGTGTGGGATTAGAAGTCCGCACAAATTGAAGTGCTTCCTGTACCCGCTTTTGCTCGTTCGGTAAAAGGCTGTCCGCAATATCAAGCGTACCACCCGCTTCATTTTGCCAGAAGTTTTTATCCTTTGTCCACCCCTCCGGGATTCCAATTTCCCAATCGGAGGTCGGTGTCGGGCGATAAGGCGTCAGGGTGTAGACAATCGGCATCGGAGTTCTCTTTGCGACTTTCCACTGTCTGAAGCCACACACGCCCATCAAAACCAGCCCTGCACCGACCAGAAGCCATAATCCTGCGTCACGCGCCCGATTTTTCGGGCGGTCATCGAGCAGGGCAGGAAGAAAAAAGAGTGCTGCAAATGCCCCACCTACAAGTCCGCCCATGTGTGCGAAGTTATCAATCTGTGGTACGGAAAACCCGATGCCGAGGTTGAGAACCGCCACCGAAAGCATCTGCTTCAGGATGCCGTTGCGCTCCTTTTCCAGCAAAAGGCGACGCCAGCGAATCGGAAAAACCATGCCCGCCCCGATCAATCCGAACAAAGCACCGGAGGCTCCAAGCGAAAGAGACGTGCCATGATAAAACGAAGCGAGATTGCCCGTAATTCCGGCAAAAAGGTAAATCAGAAAATAGCGTCTGCCGCCGTAAATCGTTTCGATCTGTGCGCCGAGCCACAAAAGCGAAAGCGAATTGACAACGAGATGCACAAGTCCCCCATGCAGAAAAATCGGCGTGACAAAACGTTGCAATTGTCCCTGCCGGATCAAATCGCTGTCCATTGCTCCGAAAAGTGTTTCCGTGTTGACGTGTTGACGACTCAGCAGAAACATTGCCAGAAAAAGCGCGACATTGACCGCAAGAATTCCATAGGAGACTAAAGGACGATCCCGCCAGGCCAACGGGCGATCATTCGCCTCCGCATAAGCGTCCACATCGCTTTGATTATCGGGCGGCAAAAACTCGGCGACACGGAGCGTTGGAGTGCCGTTCGGCTTATTAGGTTCAGGTGAAGAAGGCACGGGCTTGTTCATACGCGAAACGCCATTTTCTCCCATTCTCTTCGGACAAGGCTCAGTCCGAATAGACACAACTCGAACTGCTCCGAAAGGCTCTGGAACAACCCTGCATCTTCGGCAAACCTTCCGCGCTGAAACGTGGAAACGATATAGTAAGATTGCTTGCCCTGACGGACATAATCAATGAGTTGATCGGCGTGACCCTGCGTTCTCAATTTGCGGAGGGCTTCAGGGTAAATCCCCGCCCAGAAAAGCGTGAAGTCTCCGATGTGTTTGTGGAGAGCGCGTTCCTGTGCCTGCATCTCATGGGAAAGAGGATCATGTTCAGGGATTTCCCGCAGTTTGTTTTGCATCTGCACCACTTCTTGCAACTGATCTCTTCCAACCTCCCCAGTTTGATAGAGATTGTCCATGTAAGCAAACTCAGTCAACAAATCGGTGAGGTATACTGAGACGGATTGCTGTGGCAAGCCAATGGTTCGGTGGAAGGCATCGGTGACTAACTCTCCAAACAAATCGCGCAAAGGATGCGCTTCCGGTGAACGTGTCGATTCGGAAAAGGCGTCGTAATTCATCATGGCACTCCTGTTGGTCGTCGGCGGAAAGTGACCTTTCGCCGTGTCTGTTTCCCTTCGGGACTTACGCCATTGATTTCCCCGATAATCGTATTATTGCCCTTTTCCGTGTTAGTCTCTACGCCCTCTTTTCCTCGTGAGGTTCCCGATGCCTTCGGTATCCCTGAGAATGTCCGAACAACAGAAGAGAGTGACGGAATATTTGCGTGATTCGGTGTTCGGTCTAACCTGAGACCACATTCTATCCGATAACTAAAAAGACGCCTCTAAAGTCGCTCAGGTTTCCGCATCGCCTATCGAGATTCCTTCTCGTACTCTTCTTTTCAGAGAGAGTTGCTTTTTGCGGGTTGACTTCGGGAATACAGTCTCTTGAAAAAAGGAATTAGGAAGTCACAAAGAGAATGTAGAAGAGTCACTTATAGGACGCAGAAAACTCAGGTTCGGCACACTCTCAACGTTTGGCACACTTTGTGCATCTTATAGGTGTGAGAAGCAAAAAATTTATCCTTGAGACCGGGACAAAGAAGAAATCCGCTTCGGTCGTTCCGCTCAAGAGCGTATTGCGGAAAGCGCATGGAATGTCGCTTTTTAGCAGTTGGAGGTAAGCACGGAGATGCGAGTATACGGTTCATCCCCCCTCTACAGTTATGTAGAGTTAGTTTTTCGCGCAAAACGACTTTTTATCGTTTCGTTTATCATTGCGCTTTTGATTTCGGTCGGCGTGGTCGCGTTCAAGTCGGGCAGTTATAATGCCAAAGCCATTTACGTGCTATCCGGTTCGATACCCGGTGTCGTGGGCAACGGCAACAACGATGATCCTTTGCGCGGTGGCATTCAGGTCAAGATGAGTCTTCTCAACGTTTGTCTTAGAAATCCGAAGTTTATGTACGACGCATTTAAGGGCGGGGGTCTGGATAAAGGGAAGACAGAGCCGGAATTCGACAAATTCTGCAAGGACGCGACTGCCTCCATCGCTCCCGTTAATTTTCAAAATATTCTGGAACTGTCGTGTCACTGGAAAACCGCAGAGTGTGCTGACATTATTTCGTCGTTTTACAACGATTACGCTCAGTATGTCGGGCTTCAGGAGTCGGCCGCATCCAGGGCACAAACTAAAGTGATCCGGGGCTTGCTACAGGAGTACACCCTCAAGCAACAGGAACAAGAGAAAAAGATCGTCAAGCAACAGCAGGGTGGCGTCAACAAAAACTACTATGGGGACTATAGTCTTATCCTTCAGCAAAAGCGAGAGGCGGACAACAGTGTCAAAGTATTTGAGGGAACTCTTGCAACCCTGAGACGCCAACAGGATGCTGCGATCAAAGAACTGGCGAAAACTTCTAAAACCATTGACGGCTCCAAAACCTTCATGGGAATC
>JACMPS010000485.1 GCA_014377395.1 Chthonomonadaceae bacterium | reverse complement strand
CAGGCTTCTACGTCCTCAAAGGCGGGATTGATTTTCGGGTACTCGGAGAGACACAAGAACTGAGCAGGCTTCTCATTTCCCCACAGACCGCCCCAGATTTCTTCCGTGATAAACGGGATCATCGGGTGAAGCAGTCTCAGGATTCCGTCCAACGTGTACTTAAGAACGTTTTGAGCGATTGCCTTGTCTTCGCCCTCGGTGCGGAAACGAGGCTTCGCCATTTCAATAAACCAGTCGCAAAAGTCGTTCCAGAAAAACGCATAGGCGGAACGGGTCGCCACGTCCATGTGATAAGTCTTGAACCCCTCGCTCACCTCCATCACGGTTTCATTAAAGCGCGAGAGAATCCAGCGATCTGCGGTAGTAAGTTTCGACGCTTCGGGAAGCACACCCTTTGTGCTTTCATCGAGGTTCATCAAGACGAAATTGGAGGCTTGCCACAGTTTGTTACAGAACTTCGCGGCTTCCTCCGTGCGCTTTTCACTGTACTTAATGTCCTGATTCATGCCCGCCTGTTGGAGCAACGAAAGCCGGGTGGCGTCGGCTCCGTACTTGTCCACCAGATCAATCGGGTCAATGCCGTTCCCCAGCGATTTGCTCATGCGCCGCCCCTGATCATCCAGTACGGTTGCATGAATGTAAACCTCGTGGAACGGAATCTCCCCCGTGAAATCAAGCCCGGTCATCACCATTCGCGCCACCCACAGGTACAAAATCTCCTGCGCCGTTGAAAGCAGATTAGTCGGGTAGAAGTAAGCGAGGTCTTCTGTTTTCAGGGGCCAGCCGAGGGTTGCCTGAGGCCATAGTGCCGACGAAAACCAGGTGTCCAGTACCGCTTCATCCTGCCAACAGTTTTCCGTTCCGAGGGTCACGATTGCCTCTTCACGAGTCCGCGCAAAACAGTGTCGGAGCGGAGAGGAAGTTGAGTCTTCCTGAGCACTCACCACTTCCCCACCCTTTGCTTCTGAAGTCCACCAAACGGGAATCCGATGCCCCCACCAGAGCGAACGCGAGATATTCCAGTCGCGAATGTTCTCCAACCAGTGCAGATAAATTCCCTCATAACGTTCCGGGATAAACTTGATCTTGCCGGACTTCACCACGTCAATGGCGGGTTGTGCAAGCGGCTTCATGTCCACAAACCATTCTTCGGAGAGCATCGGTTCGATCACGGTTTTCGAGCGGTCGGAAATCGGTGTCTGGACTACATAGTCTTCGATCTTTTCGAGCAAACCGAGGGCTTCCAGTTTCGACAGCACGAGTTTTCGCGCTTCGTATCGCTCCAGTCCTGCAAATTCCGCCCCTGCCGCCTCGGTCATTTTGCCGTCTTTGCCGATCACCACTAACTGCGGTAAGTTGTGTCGTTGTCCACATTCCCAGTCATTGGGATCGTGAGCAGGCGTCACCTTCACCGCACCGGAACCGAATTCCGGCTTTGCGTAATCATCCGCAATAAGAGGAATTTCCCGGTCTGTCAGGGGCAGTTTCAGCATCTTTCCGAAGAGAGACGTGTAGCGTCCATCCTCCGGGTTTGCCGCCACTGCCGCATCACCGAGCAGGGTTTCCGGGCGCGTTGTGGCAATCGTGATTGAGCCGGAGCCGTCCGCAAACGGATAGCGCAGGTGGTACAATTTGCCGTTTCGGGCTTCGGTATAGACTTCGATGTCGGAGACGGAGGAGTTGAGTTTCACGTCCCAGTTAACGATTCGAGTTCCGCGATAAATCAAGCCGCGATTGTACCACGCCTCGAATTCGGTCATCACGGCTTCGGCGTAGGAGTCATCGAGCGTGAAGCGTACCCGCTCCCAATCGTAGGAACAGCCGAGTTTCTCGAACTGAAAGTAGATGCGAGTGCCGTACTGTTCGCGCCATTCCCAACACTTTGCGATAAACGCTTCACGCCCGAGATCGTGCCGCGTTTTCCCCTCTTTCGCCAGTTCGCGCTCGACAACGGCTTGCGTGGCAATTCCGGCGTGATCGGTTCCGGGAAGGCACAATGTCGCAAAGCCTCTCATGCGATGCCAGCGCGTCATCGTGTCAAGAACGGAATTGTTGAGGGCGTGCCCCATGTGGAGGCTTCCCGTGATGTTGGGAGGCGGAATCGTGATGCAGTACGGGGGCTTGTTCGGGTCGGGTTCGGCATGGAAGACGCCGCTCTCTTTCCACGTCTTGTACCACCCGGCTTCGATGTCCTGCGGACGGTAGCCCTTTGCGGCTTTCGGGCTTTCCGAGGTTGGCTCGATTGTTGTCCCGGTCATTGACTCGGTCTTTGCTTCACCTATAGGTTCGGCTTCTAAGATCGGTTCGGCGTCAGGTCTGTTCATGTTATGGGTCTCCAGAATCAAAGACGCCCGCGCCCCTCTCATTTCTGAGAAGGACGCGGGCGTTAGAAAAACGCTTGTCGCGTGGTACCACCTTCATTCCCGCTCTCTTCACTCTGAGTTGATCAATTTGTTGATCACTTAGTTAACCGATAATTTGTTTCTATCGGTGGAAGTGAGACAGGCACTTGGGGCGCGATAACGGGCGCAACCCGGCAATACAAAGTCAGACAGGGGCGACATTCGGCGAGAAGACAAACAGGCGCGTCTCAGCAGGTGCGCCCTCTCTGTGTCATCTTTCTCGCTTACTCTTCCCCACGATTGCAGTTTCAAGATTGTGCAGGATCAAACTTATCTAATTTTTATTATGGCGGACAGGAACGGGAAAAGTCAAGGACAAAAGTGTCAAGTGTTGAGGGCAAGCACCACCCCTACAAAGGCACCCGCTACTCAATTGACAGTTCCCAGGTGCTGAGAATCAGTGTTGCTTCGATAATTCAGAAAGAAGGCGGCGGGCTTTGCTGACTTCCCCCGCAAACAGGGCTTGAGAAGTGCTTTCCAGTTTTGCAGAGGATGCTTCTTTATCCTGCAACTTCTTTCTGAGTTTATAAAGGAGGACAGGCAACCGCAAATCTTGTGCCCTGTACGGAAACGAGGTGTTGAGATGCTTGCGGCGTAGACGTTGCGTCACCTCAAGATCGCGGTAGCCAAACTCCACGGAAGGCTCGATCTGTGTGCCTTCGCCCCAATCGTTCCAGGTGGCAATCTGAACGATTAGAGCCTGACTCTTTAAGGCTCTTTCCAGCGTTTCCGTGTAAGTTTTGCCCTTTCGATCCTCGATTTTGCCCCATGACTTCTGAACTCCGGCTTCCGCATAAATGTCATGGAAACGGGGGAAAACGGTTGGCATAGACTGCGGGTCTTCTTTTGTTCGTGTGTAAAAAGCATCTGTCTCACGCAAGCCCGCCTCCGTTCCGCCGCCGGGTTGTGGCCAATCGAATGCCCCGACAGCGGGTGCGCGTCGGCTTGACTCCGTGAAAAACTCAGGCACCTGCGGCAATTTGGAAAATATTTCGCTCCACTGATCGCCCTTATAATAGCCCTGCCCGAACACCAGAAACACCGGGCGATTGTTCTGCTTGAGGTAAGCGTTGTCCGTGAACCAGTTCGTTTGCATCCATGCCAATAAGTTCTGTACGTAAGCAAGCGTTTCGGTTTGAGAGATGCGGTTTGCGGAAACCAGTTTTGGAACGCTTTGATCTTCGTAGCAAACGGCAAAACTCAGCCCTGCTTTCTTAATCAATTTGATGAGTTGGAGCGTGTTGCGATGAATCAGCCCGTAATCGAGAAAATCATCTTTGCCATACCAGTCAATGATCACGCCGTCAATCCCCGCAAATTTCATTAGTAGCACCTGACATTCGAGTGCGTCCGGGTCATGGGAGTCGTACAGGTCAATAAGAGGAAGATAATGGGACGCGACTTCGGGCTTTCCCTTTATAATTTGATCGGGGTGATAATGATTCATTGTCCAGTGCCAGCCCCATTTTTTGTGAGTGGGATTCGCCTCGAACCAGGGCATATAATGCACCATGAGAGAGCGGGAGGACACGGAGGGACGCGATTGCATCTTTGTTGTCAATGGAGAGGTCGAGGGAAGAACACCCTGACCTACCAAGAATAGAAAAAAGAAAAGCAGCACAAACTTGCCTCGCATCATAAGCCTCACAAATGGTTTCCGATCCCTGCCCATTAAGGGGAAAAGGTTTTAGGGAGACAGGCGCGTATTGCCAGGCGGGATCAATGCCGTCTCATTTTCCATTATGACGAGCGAAGACGGCAGAAGTCAAGGGAGGGGATTAAGGATTAGAGGAATATGGGGAGCCTCACGCAAAGTCACAAAGACGCAGAGAGGGAACGCACTAATTTTCTGCAAGGAAGGCTTGACGTAGAGAGGCAGTTCGGGTTACAATAATTAAGCTGATGTTTATGCGCCCGTAGCTCAGTGGATAGAGCATCTGTCTTCGGAACAGAGGGTCGGGGGTCCGAATCCCTCCGGGCGTACTTATTAGCGTGGTCGCTACTTAGAGCCGAAAATTCAAGGGTGGACGTCGCGGGTTGCAAGACCCGCTCTAACCTGCGATCATTCAATATAAATAATGCAAGAAACGCGCCATTTCCGTCTTCTTTGGAAAGTGGCGCGTATTTTTTTGACTATTTTCGATGGTTCCACGATGCCCTAAAAAATTTCTGCCCAAAAACGAGTTTATATCTGTCTACCTGTGTACTGTTGTTCTAGAGGATAATTTTCTTCGTCCTTTTCGCCGTTCGGGTCTCTAATCCTGAGCGGTTTTCTTTGGGGGTGACTATGGAGAGAGTGCTAACACAAAGGCAAGACGTAATCGAAGCCTATCTGGAAAGTCTGATGCCGTTCGGGGTGCAATGGCGGATCGAGAAAACGTTGGAAGGTCATCAAGTGCGGTGGCGGGCAGGATGTGCCAGCTACTCCGTTCTCTTGCGGTACGATGTCGGGGACGGGACGATCGCCTGTACACTGGAGCGGCTTGTACAGGAAGCGACGATTAAGCGGTACACTCATATTATCGCGCAAACCTACCGGATCATTTGGGGAGCGGAGTGAGTGCCGCTTTCTTTTGCCCCGTGCGTTGGCAGTTTAGGGGCTCTCAAAGATTAAGTTCGCCCGCACTTTGCGTCGTTCGTCTAAAGCTTGTTGACCTGTTCGCCGATTTTGGAGGTATCTTGCCCGTGAAGCCCACGATTTCCGTTTCGATCTTTGCCCTGTCGCTCCTGAGCGTTTTCGCCGGGATCGCGCAAACGTCGCGTCCCGCCGTCTCTACGAAGCCCGCGTACACAATTATTGACCTCGGTACGCTCGGCGGACCTTACAGTGCTGGCTTTGGGATTAACAATGCTGGGTGGGTGACAGGCTCATCCAGTCTCAAAGGCGGTAAGGTGGCACACGCCTTTGTGTATGACGGGATGAAAATGCGCGATATTGGCACACTCTGTGGTGGGGATAGTAACGGCGTAAGCATCAATGATCGTGGGCAAGTGGCGGGTTTTTCGGACACCTCTAGTGACCAAGTGCATCACGCATTTTTTTACGACGGCAAGAAAATGAAGGACCTCGGTACACTCGGCGGTAAGTCCAGTGGTGGTGCTTCAATCAATAACAAAGGGCAGATTACTGGAACCGCCGACACTGCTGACAATCATATCTCCCATGCGTTTTTCTACAACGGCAACCAAATGAAAGACCTCGGTACGCTCGGCGGTGAGACAAGTAGTGGTCATGGAATTAATGATGCGGGGCAAATCACGGGTTATTCGGAGACATCTGAACCTAGCACTTTACATGCTTTTCTGTATGACGGTAAGACGATGAAAGACCTCGGTACGCTCGGTGGTAAGATAAGCATGGGGTTTGGGATCAACGCGAAAGGACAGGTCAGTGGTTTCACTTTCTCAAGCGCGACTCGGGTTAGCCACACCTTTCTGTACGACGGTAGGAAGATGATTGGTCTCGGCACATTTGGTGGCGATTTTAGCGGTCAGACTAGCATCAACCTGAGTGGACAGGTAGTTGGAGAGGCAAATCGCAAGAATGGTTCATTTGTTTCCTATCTGTACACAAACGGTCGCATGATTGACCTGAACACCCTGCTACCAGCGGGGACAAAGTGGCGTCTCCATACAGCAGCCAGTATCAACGACAAGGGTTGGATCACCGGAGTGGGCACGATCAACGGGCATAACCACGCCTACATCTTACGCCCAACGGCGGTTCGATAAGGGATCGCTGGGACACGGTTCTGGCTTTACGGCAATCTTGCGGCAGGTTCCGGGCTTGTCTCATTCTGAGACATTTTGGCGGTTGGGTTGTCCATTGGTTT
>JACMPS010000484.1 GCA_014377395.1 Chthonomonadaceae bacterium | reverse complement strand
GCTACACAACTCGGCGGAATAAATTCGCCGTTGGCGGCTACGCCGATAATCCTGCGGACGTTAATTCAGTTTTTCCTGTGCAAGAGCAAGGATTTGCAGGGCGTGTTCATGGGAAACCGTTGGAAAGTCGTCCAAAAACATATCCAGCGCGTGTCCTTTTTCAAGATAATCCCAGAAGGTTTTGACGGGAACCCGTGTTCCGGCGAAAACCGCAGTTCCCCCTAAAATCTCTCTGTCTTGCGTGATCAAGGTTTTATCATTCATTTCAATTTCTTCCAGAGGAACCATTCAAGATTTGTTTTGTATCCGCAACCCGATTGCTGTGAGTATACCCGACCAAAACAGAGGCACACCGAACCAGAACATGGTTGCACCCACACGCTCCAGAAAGGAAGGATTTTGGGTGCCACTCAAGACAAAAAAGCCGAGCAAAATAAATAGGATTGTTAGAAATCCACCGCTACTTACTGCGACACGCCTTGCAATGTCTGTCTTCCCTCGAGAAAGGAACAGCCTTACCAAACTGGACAGGGTTCCGAGAACGGCTCCAAAAGGAATGGTAACGAAGAAAACGAGGGCGTATTGTCCGTCGCTGAGGGCAGGACGGAAGCAGAGCCAATGGAACAGGAAGGTCAGTAGCGAGAGCAAAATCGCTCCTGCGATTGCACTTACGAGAATCAGTAAGATTTTCATTTCGTTTTACCTTTTTCCGAGTTTTCAATTCATCACCCACTGCGTTAGAGACACAGGGAAATACGGAGGGGAGAGAAATTAATCTCACGCAAAGACGCGAAGACACAAAGAAAAGAAGGAGAAGCGAGAGAAAAGGCTTAAGAAGAAACGGGCATTTGCATTGACTCCTCTCTCCCTGACCCGTCTCAGTGGGTGGCAGGGAGAGGGCTGATTGGACAAGATCGGGGTGAGGGCTTTTGCTTCATTTCAACACTGAACACTTGACTATGACACTCTTCTCTACCCTTCAATTTTGAGGGGTTCGTTGGGGTCACGGAACATGGCGGCAATATCGGGGGATTGCTTGAGCGGAAGCAAAACTTTTAATCCTTCGTAGGAGGCGGAATAAGCGGCGTGAACGATTTCAAGAGCGGCGCGGGCGTCCTCTCCTGTCACGCGCAGGGTAGAAGCGAGACCTCGCACGACTTCAGCGGCATGATCGAGTAAAACGGCGGTTCGCAAAACAGAGGCGGGCATTCCAAAGGTTTCTACGGCAATTTCCTCGGTGCGCTGTCCGTTTCGCGTAAGGGTCAGCGAAGGAGCTGCTAGTGCCGACTGACGAATTCCGGCACGCGCCACGAATTGAAGTTCGCCGTTTGTTCCGGTCAGCGTGTAGCGTTCCCCAGATTGCGCCCCGTGAACGCGGGCAAAATGGTGGGTCGCCTGTCCTCCGTCATGGTTGACGATCAGTGTTGCAACGGTTTCGGAGGTGCGCCTGCCCGAGGTCGTCTGTGGAAGGGTGTGGTCTTTGCTTAGATCGAGATCGGCGGAAACGGAAAAGGCATCACCGAGCCATAGGCGGCACAGGTCGGCGGAGTGGATCGCAACACTTTGCAGAAGAGAGTGCCAGGGACCTCCCGCCGAAATTTCCTTGACGGTAGACTCGGCAATGGGAAGCGTCCAATCACAACGGATGTGCTGAACCCTGCCGATTGCAGAGTCTTCAAGCAGACGATCTATTGCCTCGACAAAGGGATCGAAACGGCGAGTAAGGAGCGGGAAAAGCGGAAGGTTTGCGGCATGAGCGGCGGAAATTGCGATGTCGCAATCCGCCAACGTCTCACCAAGAGGTGGCTCGACAACACAAGGGACTGACTGACGTACAAAAGCCAAGATGACCTTCGGGCGAAGGGCAAGGGGAAGGGCAAGCAGGGCAATATCGGCTTGCGTTTCCGAATCAAATAAAGCGGAAAGCGTTCCAAAAATCGCCGTATCCGTGATTTTCAATTCTCGCGCCCATGCTTTTGCGGCTTTTGCGTCGGTGTCAATCACACAGGAGGGAAGGACAAACCCCGACGCAAAGAGTGCCGCTCCGTAAAGAGTTCGCCCGGTGGAAACACCAACAGCCGCCGCCCTAAGCGGTTTGACCCTGTCGTTCTCTCCGGTATCTCTGTCCTCAGACATGGATCAAGCGTAACGCGGGGAGATCCCCAACACTTTCGGGAAGTTCGGAATCATAATGCTGGGATAAAGGGAATCGTAAATTGCAAAGGAATGGGAGTACGTGACACGACGGCAACACGGACAGGTCGAGACAACGGGACCCGGGGGCATTCGTTCGGGGGGAGCCTGGTGCGCTCCCAAAATACAGGAGACGGGTTGTAACAAATTTTGTTTCGCTGGCATCACTACTACTTCCTTTTGCCAACACTCAGGGGAGCGTTATCTTTCTCTTTTTAAGACGGTTTCGTCAGACACTTCTATATATTGGACAAATTATATCCGATGAACAGAAAAACTCGTAATAATTTAGATGAAAATCACGAAAAAAGTCTTTAAGTTTCTGTTTACTGGGTATCCATTAGCGTTTTCCTGCTAATTTACGCTCTTTTAAGGCGGTTTTGTAAATTTCGTCTTCACGGGCTTTCAGATAAAATCCATAAAAGATGCGGGCAGACTCGGCTTTCTCCCCGGTTCCCCAGGTTTCCGCCTGTGGCAAAATGGCTTTTCGGGCGGCTTTTTGCTCCTCCTCGCTTGGCTCTTTTTGCGGATTAGTCACGTATTTGCGTCCGGTCGGGTGGTTAGTGTAACGACGGGCACGGGTGTAGCCCATTTGCAAAAATTTACGTGCCATGTCCCTTCCAACGAAATCGCCAGTGCGGAAGGATTTCCGATTTGTAGGGTTCGATGAGCAGAACGCCTTGCTTTCCCTTTCCGACCTCATAGAGTTCGGGGTGCTCTCGAAAATCAATCGTTCTGAAATCCAGCGAATAATCGAAAGCCAAAACTTTCCTCTCCTTATGCTCTTTTACGCAGAAAAGAGAGGAAAGTTTTCATGGTTTTGCCAGTGAGTCTCTTATCGAATTACGTTGCCTTTTACATCCAACATTTGTACCGCGCAGAGATCATTCCCGAATGTGTCCCAGTTTTTCATCATCCAGACAACACGCTTTGCTTTGTCGTGGGTGATCTCGATGAGTTGCGGGTTGTCGGGCCCCGCATGAGTATTTCCGAATACCAGATGACCATTCGGAAGCATCTCCAGTGAGGTGATCCAGCACAATTTGACTCCTGGCAGGTCGGTTGCGTCTACACGCCAGACCGTTTCACCTTTTGGATTGACTTCGATCACGCGGTTTCCGTTGCCCGCTGCAATCATTGTGTTGCCACTTTTCAGGCGAATTGCCCCGAAGACATTGGTGCCGTGTCCGTCGTGTCCCGGCGTTTCCGGTTTGCCGTCGAGATCAATGGCGTATTTCCAGACAACGGTTCCCTTTGAGTCATATTCGCGTACTACGCCGTCTCCTTCATGGCAAACGAGATAGCCGCCGCTTTTGAGTTTTCGTACCATCCGAACGTCTCGGTGAGAATCAGGACGATCTATCGTGAGTGGCGTTTGAGTGACAATTTCTCCTGCGGCATTCACTTCGATAATTCGTTTATTGCCTGTCTCTGCAAACATCGTCAGCCCATTATCCAATCGCTGAAACCCATGTATCTCGACGGAACCTGTATAGGGGGCGACGGGTTTGGAAGTCCACTGCCAGACCGTCTTTTTATCGGGAGTGACCTCGACAAGAGTGCGGGGACCTGTCGGGTAAAGGATATTGCCGTTTTTCAGGACTTGAATGTCGTGCGCCGTGAAATTGACGGGCAACTCCCATTCCACCTTTTGATCTTTTCCCAGAATGACCACACGTCCACGATCCTGCCCGATCATGCGATGACCGGCTTCGGGCGGCGCGGCGTTTGCCGATACCGAGAAACTTACTGCAAGCAAAAGAGAGGCAATGCCTCCCTGAATCATTTTCACTGCTAACCCGTTCATAGAAACTCCCTCACTTTCGTTTACCTAAAAAGGCTATTCGCTCTTTCTGTGCTAAAGTCCTGCTTGCAAACCGTTGTCTGTAGAGAAAGTCCAGGAAATGAATTCCCCGGCTCCAAAAGTGCCCCAATCACAAACTCCTGCTCAACGGTCTGCAGGCACATCCAATCACAAACTCCTGCTCAACGGTTCACAGGACTTCCACCTGCGTGGACTCAATGCAAAAGCAACGGCAATGATTTCTAATTTAGCCTCTGAAGCCTTTTGCTTGTTTGTAAACATTAATGGTGTGTCCGCAGGACACGGGGCGGAACGCCTTACAGCGCGGAATTTATTCCTGCGGCAATGCTTCATCTTGCGCTAAGGGACAAAATTAGGGCGTAAGGTGAGATAAACCGAATTTGATCCATAATTTCGGTTTTTCTTTAGGTAGGGTTAGTCATTTCACATATTCGGTGGAGGCACTTTGATGCTCTGGTAAAATAGAGGGACATGGAACCTTCACTCGCCACATTTTCGATGTTGACCTCAGACGAAGGGACGCGACTGCTTTTAGAAGCGTCACTGCTCCCAACCGATCCACTGACCCGCCAGACTCGCTTGCGGAAACGCTATTCGGTGGAGATTGCGACTGCCGCCGTTGAACTTCTGGAGTTGCGGAAACGCGCCGCCACAAAGTTCATCCGTGCCGAATCTATGTTTTTCACCCGTGAAGGGTTGGAGCAATCTACGGGAGAGCGAATTGCCGCCTACCGCGCCTCGTGCTTTCCCTCTGATGTTTTGATGCTGGACGCCTGCTGTGGTATTGGCGGAGACGCGCTGGCACTGGCGAAGAGAGGTTCTGTTCTCGCTGTTGATGTGAATCCGGCTCATGCACTTTTCACAAATGCGAACGCAAAAGTCACCGAGACCGCTTTTCCGGTTGTCTCTCTGTGTGCGGATGTCACTTCGCTCGATCTGGACACGCTGAAAAGCCGGGGGGGGCATGCCGCTTTTTTCGATCCGTCCCGGCGCACGACTTCCGCCACCGGAGAGCGTCGTCGGGTGCGAAACGGAAGCGACTACTCTCCGTCGCTTGGGTTTGCAAAGGAATTAGCCTCACGTTTCGATGCGGTCGCGGTCAAACTTTCTCCTGCCCTTGAGGATGAGGCTCTGGAAGGTTTTGACGCCGATCTTGAGTTTATTTCCGAGCGCGGCGAGTGTAAGGAAGCGGTGCTGTGGTTTAACGATCTGAAAAAAGGGCAGGAAAATAGAAAGCAGAAAAGCGCGTCCTCTTCCAATTTGCAAAGCAGACGGGCTACGATACTTTTGCCGAACAGACCTCCCGAAACCCTCGCCGACTTCGTTTGCGAACCGCCTCTTTCCTCGCCGATTCTGAGTTTTCTTTACGAGCCTGACCCGGCTATTTTGCGTGCAGGTCTTGTGTCTCAACTCGCGGTGACAGGTGGATTTTTCCCGGTAAATCTACAGAGTGTCCTTCTTACCGCCGATGATGAGAAGCAGACTTCTTTCGCACATGGTTATCGGGTACGGGAGACGTTGCCATTCAACGTGGAAAAACTCAAGCGTCATCTTAAAATGAAGGGGTGGCGCGTGGAAGTCATCAAAAAGCGTCATCTTGAAATCGAGCCGGAAGTTCTTCGCCGCCAAATGAACGCAGGCAATCCCGAAGGTGATCCGGTGACTCTTTTTGTCTTTCGACAGGGGGAACGCATGACCTGTGTGATTTGTGGTTTGTTCTCCGCGAAACTTTTATAGAAATTTTGGTGTCATGTCAGTGAGGGAAATTCCTTTTTCTAAAATTGCTTTGGGTAAAAGATGCCTTCTGCTTGCGAACAACGAAGTTTGCAGGTACGATTGCGGAAGGTAAGGATTTATTTTCGGGCATTCTCTCAGGCGTAGGGAGAAGATCCCCCGAAGATTTTTGCGTTCGTGTTTCGGGTATCGTTTTCCGGTTTCGATACGTAAGTAAAAAGTGTAGGTTTGTGTGCAGTTCAATCCACAGAGGACGGGAGACAGGAAAATGGCGACATTAATGGAATCCGCGTTGGAGTATCTTGAGGACAACAGTATCCACTACCAGAAGGTAGAAGGAAAAGACGTGTTGCATCTGGGCTTTGAACTGGAAAATTTTTACGCAAATTGTGTTTTGTTTGTGGACGAGGAGCAACGCTATCTTGGTTTTTCCTCGGTGTGTGGTCTCCGGATTCCGCAGGACAAACGCACTGAAATTTCAGAGTTTATCGCTCGTGCCAACTACGGTTTGGGCATTGGGGCGTTTCAGATGAACTTCGATAACGGCGAAATCCTTTACAAGACGGGGATTTACGCGCGTGATTCGGAGATCGAGTCTAATCTGCTCGATGCGATTGTTTGTGCCAACACGCAAACGCATGACCGCTATTATCCGGGTTTGATTGACGTTCTCTTCCGGGACATCGCGCCGTCTGACGCCATTGAAACGATTGAGTCGAACCGTGAATCCTCTGTCTCCGAAGACGAAGTGGATGCGTGGTTTGAGAAATTGGTGGCGGATATGGAAGAGCCTTCACTTGAAGAGATCAAGCCTTCACTTGAAGCCGCGCCCCCCACTGCGGAAGGCGAAAACGGGCAGAAGCCGAAAAAGCGGGGACGCCCTCGCAAAAACAAAGCCGATGACGAAAAGAAGTAAGGTTTGCTGTTAGAACCCCCTCCCCGCATAGAAATGTGGGGAGGTTTTTTTTGTTTTTGGAAGGCAGATAGAGAGACAATCAGGGAGACGAGGGCGGCAGAGGCAAATTTGTTGAGAACGAAATTCGGAAATGCCAAATCCGGCGGAATAAATTCGCCGCCGGCGGCTTTGCCGGTAGTCCTGCGGACGAAAACAGAGCGTGATTGCTCTAGAGGATGTAGAAAAAGTGGG
>JACMPS010000483.1 GCA_014377395.1 Chthonomonadaceae bacterium | reverse complement strand
AGTGCGGCGGCAGTGGCGGGGTGTGAAGCCTCGCTCGCTCTCGGCTCCGGCACGGGTGGTTCCATTCGTCAACCCGCTTCCCTTTGCGGCGTTGTCGGTCTCAAGCCGACTTACGGGCGCGTTTCACGCTACGGATTGATCGCTTACGCTTCCTCTCTCGATCAGATTGGTCCCTTTGGACGTGACGTGACCGACTGCGCTTTTCTGCTCAACGCGATTGCCGGACACGACCCCTACGACACCACCTGTAACAATCTCCCTGTCCCCGACTACACCGCAAATCTCACCCCCGATGTCTCCGTGAAGGGGCTACGCATCGGCGTTCCAAAAGAGTTTTTCGGAGAGGGCGTCACTTCGGAAGTCGCCTCGCTGGTACAAGCCGCCATCGCAAAACTCGTCCAACTCGGTGCCACCGCCGAGGAATGCTCGCTTCCTGCTACCGAATATGCGCTCGCCTCGTACTATATCATTGCCCCGGCGGAGTGTAGCAGTAACCTCGCTCGCTTTGACGGCGTGAAGTACGGGTTGCGCTCTACGGAACTTGCAGGACATATTGGGCTGACGGAAAAGACTCGTGACGAAGGCTTTGGAGACGAAGTAAAGCAACGCATTATGATCGGAACCTACACGCTGTCGGCAGGTTATTACGATGCGTTTTACAAGCGAGCGCAACAGGCGCGAACCCTGATTTTGCGAGATTATATCACGGCTTTCGAGAAATACGACGTGTTACTCACCCCGACTTCTCCGACACCCGCCTTTAAGGTCGGCGAAAAAGCGGACCCTCTTGCCATGAAACTCGCCGACATTTGCACAATTCCGGTGAATATGGCGGGACTGCCCGCGCTTTCCTTACCCTGCGGATTTGTGGACGGATTGCCTGTCGGCTTGCAGATCATCGGGAAAGCCTTTGATGAAGCGACAATCCTCCGCACCGCTTTCGCCTATGAACAAGCAACGACATGGCACTCGCAACGCGCTAGTTTAGAGGAGTAGACATTAGGTGTTAGGGGAATGCAAGTGCGGAAAAGAGGACTATCTCACGCAAAGACACAAAGAGAAGAAGGAAAGAAGAGAATCTTCAACTCAACACTTAATACTCGACACTTAATACTTAATCCCTACTTCAAGGAGTGCTTTCGATGCACCTGATAGACCTCTCTCAACCGATTTACGATGCGGTTCCCAATTGTCCCGGACACCCGCCCGTTCGTTCCGAAGTTCGTGCCGATCATCCCGAAACCGGGTGGCGGCTTGAATTGCTGACGCTTGCGGCGCACACGGGAAGCCACCTCGACGCACCCTTCCACAAACTCGCGCAAGGAGTCACAATAGATCAGGTCCCGCTCGACTCTTTTGTGGGAGAGGCACTACTCGCCGACCTGCGCGGCATCGAACCGAAGGGGAGCATTACCGCCGCCCTTCTCGCCTCGAAACTACCTAAAGACATCACGGGCAAGATCGTTTTGCTGGCGACAGGGTGGGGCGAAAAGCGGGGACATAACGAAACCTGGCTTCGGGAGGCTCCTAACCTGATGCCCGATGCCGCCGAATGGCTTGTTGCGAAAGGGGCAAAAGCGGTTTGCATTGACCACTGGGGAATCAGTGGAAGTGACGGCGACAACGACCCGATTGTTCACACAATTCTGCTCTCTCAGAACGTCTGGATTGGAGAGGATTTTCACTTTCCCGAAGAGGTTTATTCGCTCTCCATGCCACAAACGTTAATGGCACTCCCGATTAACCTCAAAGGACATTCCGGGGCGTGGTGCCGTCCTGTCTTGCTAATCGAAGACTGAAAGTGAGGTTGACTTGTCGTTTCTCGCTCCCAACCGGGTAAACTAAATCCAAATCGTGAGAACAAGAGGACGACGAAAGGAAACTTCCATGAAATACAGTATGGGTAGCCACGAGATTGATTCTGAGCAAGTCGGCGAGTTACGGGATTCCAGCACTCTTTTACTGGACAAAGATTTTGAGGGCTTGAGAGGTCGCATGACGGAAGACGGCTACCTGCTCTTGCGTGGGCTACAATCGCCCGAAAAAGTTGTTGCCGTGAGAGATTATCTGCTCGAACAACTTTCCGCCAATGAGCAAATAGACCTTGATCACCCACTTGAAGAGGGCTACATCAAAGCGGGGGCGCGAGGCGGATTCATGGGCGGCTCCAAAAACCTGACGCGCACTCCCGTTTTTCTCGATCTGGTGGAATCTCCGGAGATCATGGGCTTTTTCGCCGAGTTTTTACGGAGTGACGTACTGACCTTCGACTTTAAGTGGCTTCGTGTCGTGGGCAAAGGAGACAACACCGGGGCGCATTACGACGTGGTTTACATGGGGCGCGGCACACAGAATTTGTACACGGTCTGGACACCAATCACCGAAGTGACTTCCACAATGGGACCGCTTGCCATTCTTGCCGGGTCGCACCGAGGAGAGGGCTTTGAGCGTGTCCGGGAAACTTACGGTAAAATGGACGTGGATCGTGACCGAGTAACCGGGTACTTCTCGAATGACCCGTATGAGATGATCGAAAAATTCGGTGGGCAATGGCAAACCTCGGAGTTTGCGCCGGGTGACGTGCTGATTTTTGGGATGTACACGATGCACGCTTCCTTCAACAACACCGGAGACCGCTTCCGAATTTCCTGCGACACCCGCTATCAACGTGCGAGTGATCCGGTAGACGAGCGGTGGGTGGGAGAAAATCCGCCCGCACATTATGGCTGGCACAGCGGCGAGACGGTCACAATGGAGACGGCACGGGAAGGTTGGGAGGTTTAACCCTCTCTGACTCTCCCCTCTACAAGTTTTTCGTCATGCGGCGGTGGGGAATGTTTGCGTCCATAAACGTTTCCCCTTCGGCGACATAGCCGAGACGGGTATAAAAGGGCATCGCGTAAACCTGCGAATCGAGAATCAGGCGGCGATACCCGTTTTCTTTCGCATGAACCTCGATGAATTCCATGAGTTTCAGCCCGACGCCAAACCCACGCACGTCTCGCTCGACTGCCACTCGCCCTATTTTACCGATGCCCGCACTATAATTTAAAAGACGTGCGGTTCCCACGATGCCGAGCGGGTATTCTTCCGTGGGAGGCTCCGTGCGAATGAGGAAGTGAACCGCACTCAGATCGTCCGCGTCGAACTCTTCTTCGGCAGGCACTTTTTGCTCCTCGACGAAAACGCGAGATCGCAAGGCGAATACGGTTTCCCGTTCCTGTGTGGTGACAACTAAACCGGGCTTGTAAAGAGTGTTTTCTGGTTGCATATTCCTTTATACGATGCTTGCGGGGGCAATTCCTGCCTTTCCGCGCAAAGAAAACGTTCTGAATGCGAAAATCACTCCTATTGCTCCGAAAAACTAAAAAATTATGCGACCTCCGATCCGAAAACTACCGAAAACAAAATCAGTCCCTCCTGAACCCCAAACCGAAGTCGGCATCTCGGAGGAATTTATCACGCTGGGACAACTCCTTAAATCCGAGAATCTGATCGGTACGGGAGGCGAAGCAAGACACTTTCTTTCGGAAAATCCGGTGTGGATCAACGGAGAGCAAGACGACCGACGCGGACGCAAACTGCGCCCCGGCGATAGCGTCCGCGTCCCCGGTATCGGGCTTTACACAATTCGCGAGAAAACCGCCGATGACCCCGCCAACACCCTCAACGAATCCACCGATGCCTGACCCCTCACACGCGATAAGTCCGTCAACAAACCCTGCCCTGTCCACACCGAAAAGCCCGACACCGAGTAGCCGCTTTGCCTACATTGACGGAATTCGTGCGCTTGCGGCTCTTTTCGTGGTGCTGTGTCACGCCTGGTACGAACCTACTAACGGCTACTACAAGACTCGGCTTTTCAATCATTTAGGACTTTCGTATGGGCCGATTGCGGTCGCGGTTTTCATCGTGGTTTCCGGGTTCTGCCTGACCTTACCTCTGGCGAAACGCGACGGCGATCTCGGCAGCGTCCTGGAGTTTTTTCGGAGGCGGGCGCGTCGAATCTTGCCGCCCTACTATGCTTGTATTATCCTCTCCTGCATTTTTATCCTGACTCTCGCCAACAAACCTACAGGAACTGTCTGGGACATCTGCCTCCCGCTGAATGGAACGACGTTTCTGCAACACGTCCTGCTTATCCACAACTTAGTTCCTGCGGGATCGGGCGGCTCGATCAATTATCCTTTGTGGAGTATCGCAGTCGAGGCACAGATTTATCTGCTGTTTCCTCTTATTACGATACTCCTCCAAAAACGGGGCTGGAAGGTAACGATGTGGGGACTGGTCGCGCTCGGCTTGGCGGCTCAAGTCGCCCTGTATCGAATCGCTCCTGACACGCGGGTGTGGTATCTGGGCTGTTTCGGGTTTGGGATGGCGGCAGCGTGGCAAAGTGTTCGGGGGAAAACAACCCCCCTCTGGACAAAAATGGGACTGTGGCTCGGCGTTCTGTCACTCCTGGCGTTAGTGTTGGGCGGACGAAACGGCTATGGAACTCTCTAACCAATTTTCGATTTGCTGATCGGTGGAGCGGCGACTTTGTTCATGGGCGTCTGTTACGCCGACAGGGAGCAAAAGTCCGGGATCACCCGT
>JACMPS010000482.1 GCA_014377395.1 Chthonomonadaceae bacterium | reverse complement strand
GTTTGCGAGAATGGGCATTTTGCAGATCACCCCGATCTATTCAACGGCGGTTTCAGGCGAAGGAATTAACGATACCTCCTCTCTCGACAAGGACATCACCGCGATTGTCACAATGGGCTACGCAATCCGATAAGTTGATGTTAATGAGGTATTGCCGTCAACGGTCTATAGATTTCAACGGTCTGGTTTATCCTTGCGCTAAGCACCTGCGGTGGAGGCGTCCTTCGGACGCGATACGGGGAGAGTAGCGAATTCTAACTTCCTGCTTACCTCCCCCTTCCGTAAGGATTGTCTTGTCGCACTTCGAAACAAACGTTTGCATGTCTGCCGCAGGAATGAATTCCGCGATCAGAGGCGTACCGCCCGCGCCCAATCACAAACTCCTGCTTAATGATTCGCAGAGACATCCAATCACAAACTCCTGCTCAATGATTCGCAGGACTTCCTTCGGACACCAAAAACGTTCGACAGATTAAAAGAGACTATTGCCGCTACTTTTGCATCCAGTCCACGCAGGTGGAAGTCCTGTAAACCATTGAACAGGAGTTTGTGATTGGGGCGCTTTTGGAGCCGGGGAATTCATTCCCCGGACTTCCCCTGAGATCTCAACCCCCTTCTAACCTCCCCCTTGCATAAGGGAGAGGAATAAGGCTGATACGCTTCTTCTTTTTCTTCTCTTAATTTCTTCCCCTCTTTTTGTATTTGTCTTTTAATCTGTGGATAAATCCTCTTCCTGCCCGAAGGAGCGGGTGCAAAGGTTGCCTTCTTTACGTAGAATTCAGGGTACACTTAATTATATACATTTCCCGTCTACAGTAAGAGACCCGAACATGGAAAGGCAAACCCATGCCCCTTCTCGACATTCTTCCCGAACAGGTTGAAAATACACTCAATGATACCGGCACTGCCCTCACGGTGATGCGAGCCGCCGCACTTCAAGACACCGAAGATTTAGGGCAATTGCTTGCCCTCGAAACCGATTTAACGCTCGATGGGCGTTTCGGGAAAGAATGGCTTGTCGCGCAAGAAGATCGCCTTGCGGTTTTCGGACCTAACGGCAACTCAAAAGCAAAACTGCTTCGCTCTGTTCCCCTTTCCGAAATCAAAAAAGCAAACGCCGACACAATGGTCGGTAATGGCGTGATCGAAGTGGAAACCGCCACTGAGACGATTCCGCTCCTCAGATTCACTCAAGCAAATGTCGGAGCGGCGTCACAAATTGCACGTCAGATTTCCTCATTGGCAAAGGGCGAAACTCCGAAAGCCGCCACCGAAAAAGACAAAGAACGTAACTGCCCGAAGTGTGGGCGTGTGCTTCCCGAAGACAGCGAAGTTTGTCCGGCGTGTCTTAACAAACGCGCCACCATGTTGCGCCTCTTTAAGTTTCTGGCTCCCTATCGCCCGCAGGTGATCTTAGGGCTTGTCTTTCTGCTGATCGTCACGAGCGTCAATCTGGCTCCGCCTTACATCATCGGACGCATGGTGGACACCCTTTCCCGCAAGTCCGGTCAAGCGTTCCCCGTACCGGGAGCGATGGGTGCCCTCTATGTCCTGGTAGGGGTGCTGGCAATCACCCGCGTGATCGAAGCCCTGACCATTTACGGACAGCGACGCCTGAATCCCTGGCTCGGTGGGCGCGTCACGATGGACATCCGCGTCTCACTCTTCAACAAATTCAACGAACTTTCACTCAGTTATTTTGACAAACGCTCAACGGGTTCACTGATTGCGCGAGTCACCAACGACGCCGATAACCTCTGGGATTTTGTATCGGACGGTGTACCGTTTCTGATTTCCAACATCCTGACATTCGTGGGGATTGGTGCCGTTTTGTTCGCGATGAACTGGCGTCTCGCCCTCGTGATGCTTGCACCGGGCCCCCTTATTCTGTTGCTGACGCGCTGGTTTATGCCGAAAGCACGGCAGAAATTCCGCCGCGTCTGGCATCGAATCTCGAAAATGTACTCCACGCTCAACTCATCCCTGACCGGAATGCGTGTCGTGAAGGCGTTTGCTCAGGAGGGACGCGAAACCGGAAACTTTTCCGAGCGCAATGAAGGCGTTTTCCAGGCGAGTTATGCGGCAAACGCTTACTGGGCTTCCTACTGGAGTATACTTTCCCTGCTGATGAGTTTCGGTTCTTACATTGTCTGGCTTTACGGCGGAAGTCAGGTGCTTGGTAGCACGATGACGGTGGGAACCCTCACCGCCTTTAATGGCTATCTGTGGATGTTTTATCAGCCCTTTCAGAACTTCAGTCGCGTCGTGGACTGGTCTACTCGAAGTCTGACAGCAGCGGAACGGGTCTTTGAGGTGCTGGATACCGAAGCGGATATTCAACAGTCGGAAAAGGCGGTTCACGTCCCGAAACTGCGCGGCGAGATCGAATTCAAAGATGTCGGCTTCACCTACGACAAGGCAAAACGTGTGCTTGATGATTTCACCTTAAAGGTTGAACCAGGCGAAATGATTGGCTTGGTAGGACATAGCGGAGCCGGAAAATCCACGATTATCAACCTGCTTTCTCGATTTTATGATGTCACCGAAGGGCAAATTCTGATCGACGGCATTGACATTCGCCAGATTGACCGGGATGATTTTCGCGGACAACTCGGAATCGTGTTGCAGGAGCCGTTTCTGTTTCCGGGTTCCATTCGGGACAACATCGCTTATGCGAAGCCTTCGGCTTCCGATCTGGAAGTGTTTCGTGCCGCAAAAGCCGCAAACTGTCACGAGTTCATCCTGAAGTTCCCTGACTCTTATGACACTTACGTCGGAGAGCGTGGACAGCGACTTTCGGGGGGAGAGCGACAACGTATCTCGATTGCCCGCGCGATTTTGCACGATCCGAAGATTCTGATTCTCGATGAGGCAACCGCAAGCGTGGACACCGAAACCGAGAAACTGATTCAGGAAGCGATTAACCGCCTTGTGGATGGACGCACCACCTTCGCAATTGCTCACCGCCTCTCGACCCTACGCCATGCCTCACGCCTTGTCGTGATGAAAGAAGGGAAAATGGTGGAGTGTGGAACGCACGACGAACTGATGGCGATTGATAACGGAGAGTATGCCAAACTCGTTACGATTCAAATGGAAGTCAACCAGTTGCGGGCACTGTAGTTCAAATTTGAGTACGAAAAGAGGAGAAAAGATTAAATTCTTTTCTCCTCTTTTTTACGTAGGATATAGATATTGGTCTAAATGTTGAACCTCAAATTTTACGAAAAAGCAAAGGGAAATTCATGCCTCATCTTTTTGATCCGTTTACCGTGCGGAGCATCACGCTTCGCAACCGAATTGCCGTGCCGCCCCTGTGTCAGTATTGGTCAAATAACGGGTTTGCCAATGACTGGCACCTCGTGCATCTTGGTTCGATGGCGGTAGGAGGCGCGGCACTTGTCATCGCCGAAGCCACTGCCGTGACCCCGGAAGGACGCATTACCTACAAAGACGCAGGGTTGTGGAACGACGCGCAAATCGAACCCCTTGCCCGAATCAACCGCTTTGTGAAAGAGATGGGAGCCGTCCCCGGGATTCAGATCGCTCATGCAGGACGCAAAGCTGCCACTTCCCCGCCCTACGCTTCAGACCGAAAAAGCGGTACTTTACCTGAGTCGGAAGGGGGCTGGATTCCTGTTGCACCGAGTGCTATTCCCTTTCACGCAGGCGATATTTTGCCTCACGAACTCACAAAAGCCGAAATTCAGGAGACCATAGAAGCATTTCGGGCGTGTGCTGTTCGCGCATTGGAAGCGGGCTATGAATGGCTTGAAATGCACGGCGCACATGGCTACCTCGCGCATTCGTTTCAATCGCCGATCACAAATCATCGCACCGACGAATACGGCGGAAGTTTCGAGAACCGAACCCGTTTTGCATTAGAGGTTGCTCGCGCCCTTCGCTCGGTGTGGCCCGATCATTTACCGCTCGGCTGGCGAATGTCGGTCAGTGACTGGAAAGAGGGCGGATGGACAACCGAAGAGTCTATCGAACTCGCAAAACTTCTCAAGCCGAAAGGGGTTGACCTGATTGATTGCAGTTCCGGGGCAATTGCCCCCGATGTGAATTACTCCTCTGCACCGGGTTGGCAGGTTCCGCTCTCGGAGGCAGTGCGCCGAGGGGCCAATATTCCTACTGCCGCAGTCGGACTGATCACTGAGCCGGAACAAGCGGATAGGATTATATGTGACGGACAGGCAGACCTTGTTTTGCTGGGGCGGGAGATGATGCGCGATCCGCATTGGGCGTATCGTGCCGCCGTCAAACTCGGACAGCGAGATAAATTGACCCTGCCGCCCCCTTACGATTACGCCGTCGGCTAAACAGAACCCGGTGATTTCCTTCTGAGCAAAGCATCAGCCCGCCAACATAAGTTGACGGGCTAACACGAAAAGTGTGAACTGATAAGGACTGAATTAAGTACATTGAAATTTGAGAGGGGAGGTACTGTTGTCAAATCCTATTCTTCCTCTTGCCCCGGAACAACTCGCTGACTTCTGCGCTCGGTATCAGATCGTAGAGCTCGCCTTGTTCGGCTCCGTTCTTCGTGACCGACTTTCGCCCTGAGAGTGACGTAGATTTTCTGGTCACTTATACCCCTGAAAAGCAGTGGAAAGCCTGGGGCGAACTTCCCGAACAAACCGAAATGGAAGATTTGTTGGGTCGAAAAATTGATTGGGTTACTCGCAAATCAGTCGAATACAGTCACAACCCTCTTTTTCGCCGCACCATCTTGAAGGGCACCAAGGTGATCTATGCCATTGTTGCATAATTGTATAGGAACTTTTGTTTAGTCAGAACTGGATGCTCCTGTTTTTGATCGTTGCTCCGCATTTTCTAAAAATGCCTTAAGTTCTCTGATTTCGGGCGCATTTCTCAACAGGCGTAAATTTAATCGTGGTAGCGATCCGCGGTAGGTTTCCAGCAAGGAGCGAGGTTGCATTAAATCGGTTAATACTTTTTTGGGTTCGTAAGAGCCGCGTAGAATGTCTATTTCAGAAAGAGATTGCCCCCCCCATTGTTTCCACAACGTTGTGGTCACAAAAAATCAATGCCTCAATTTCAGGTTCGATGACAAGCACTTTACGCTTTCCCATTGAAGGAATGCTTTTAAGGGATTGTTGCAAAAAGCTTCGTCGGCTTTCAACTTGTTTCGCATCATTCGAGTCTGCATCTACGACAAGTGCGACATGATCCTCACCACGTAGCAACAGAGACCGTGCGTAAGAATCAGCGGGAGACCAACCGCCAGCTTCAACAACGCGGAAGTAGTCAGCGTTTGGAGAGATGTCCAGCAATGTTTGCAACAAAATCTGATCCGTTTCACCTTCGGTAACAACAGTAAAATGATTCATCTTAACCCTGTCCTCGTATCGTGATCCGGTATTGCCATTTCAACCGCATAAAAAAATTTGGTTTTCAATGCTTGACACATGGGTACCTGTGGAGAGCCCCTTTTCCAACTCCTCAAACTCCCAGAGCAGGCTATTCAGTGGATTGATCATTCGAGTAAGCGTTTTCGCAGGCTCCGTAAAGCCGTTTCTTGCAAAGAGCAATCCCAGTGTATCCGCAGGACGCCGTGTCAATTGATTTCTTAATTTCGCAATGTGTTCGATATTGTTGGGATCACTATAGTCTTTTGACTCTACGAGACAAGCAAAACCGCTGTGATAGACTGCTCCATCAATTTGCTCCGCAACCGTACCATTTGATTGCATTGTTAAAGGACCCTCGCACAGACGCTCCTTCTAACTCAAAAGCCCGTAAGACAATGTGCTCAAAAGCCTTACCAAGAGGCCAGTCCTTAATCCTCTTGCCCGATGACACCGATTTGAGCATAGCAATGACTTGCGTTTTGTTCTTCGCTTCGATTTCCGCTCTGTAATCTATGGGCACAAGTGAACCTTTCTTCGGCAGTGAGTGCATCTGATAAAAAACTTTTGCCGGGTCGGTTGCCACTGCAGGAGAGTTATGATCGAGTCCAGAATTCGCCACTTTGCCCGCTTCAAGTCTTCGTGTCAATCTGTGCCGTTCCCGTGCGCTCCAGTTTGCCCCACCCGACCGCACTTCCGCGCACTGCTGCATAGAGTGATTTCAGGATCACATAGTACATCAGTTGGCGGTAAACAAAACGTTGCAGGATAAGCCAGGGCAACAGTTTCCAGTTTGCTTTGTCCATGTACACCGCAAGCGCCGCCGCCAGCATCTCGAAGGCGAGAAACGCCGCGTAAAAGCCGAACAATTGAGCGAAGTTCCCCGAAAAGATCGAGTAGAGTACGGCAAGGTCCATAAAGGGCGAGACTGCCGGAAACAGAATTTGATAAAGCCACAGCGAAGGCAAGGCGATACACCCGAACGCCCGATAGCGAAACAGGGCTGTCCGGTGCTTCCACAGGCACTGCAAGGTTCCGAACGCCCAGCGGAAACGTTGCTTTGCAAGATTTCTAAGGTCTTCGGGTGCCTCCGTGTAAGCCATCGCCGTGTTGTCGTTGACGATTCGCCACCCTGCCCGCCGCATTTTCCAAGTGAGATCGGTGTCTTCCGCAAGGGTATCGTGTGTGTAGCCGCCCACCGCCACTACCGCGTCCCGACGCAACGCACCAACCGCCCCCGGAACCACGGTGATACAGTTGAGCAAATCATAACCACGCCGATCAAAGTTTTGTGAGGTGATGTACTCAAGGGCTTGCCACCGCGTCCAGATATTGTGTGTGTTGCCGACACGCACATTCCCCGAAACCGCCCCTACATTTGCATCCCCGAAGTGCCGCACCAGTCGCCAGATCGTTTCCTTTGCGAAAAGCGTGTCGGCATCCAGTGAAACCATGATGTCACCCGTTGCCGCCGTGATCCCTCGGTTGAGTGCCGAAGCTTTGCCGCCATTCGGTTTCGAGATCAGCGTCACATTGGCGTTCTGAGAGAAGGTTTCACGGACGACTTTCGCCGTGTTGTCTTTCGAGCCGTCATCCACCACAATAATTTGCAAGTTCGGATAATCGCTCTCAAGGAGGGAGAAAATTGTTTTTGCAATCACCTTCTCTTCATTGTAGGCGGCAATCACTACCGAAACCGAGGGTGTAAACCCGACAGGGAACACACGATAACGCTCTTTCGTTTTTTGAATCAAAGCCAATAACACAAAAATTCCGACTCGCGAAAAGCCCAGCACAAGCGACAAAACGAACATCGTTGATAGAAAACGTTGTATCGCATAACTCGTCTCAAACACATACCGATCCGCTCCAACCAGCAACACGTCCTTACCGGACACACGCGGCATCAACACCTCACGTGCAACCCCACGCAATCCCGCCACGCCGATAAAGCTATAGCCCTGTGCCCTCAGTTTCTCGATAATCAGGGGAAGTGCGATCAAAGTTCGGGAACGATCTCCCCCGGCGTCGTGTAAAAGAACGATACTGCCTTCGTCCCTGTTGACGATTACACTCTGGGCGATCTCCTCCCCAGTACGAAATTGCGTCATGTCCAGAATTTCGGAACCACGCTTAAAGGGATTGAGCCGCCAGTCCTGCGGATCGTTTTTTTCGCCTACCGTAATGTAGTTCAGATCTTTCGCCGTAACCATCGGAGCCACTTCCTGCGCCGTCGTCGGCTCCGGGTCGCCGCCATACGGAGGACGAAACAGCGTCGTAGAGTGTCCTGTCACTGCTTGAATAATGCGTTGTGTCGTTGTGAGTTGCAATCGTTGTTCAAGAGGAGACAGCAAAAACAGATTCGGATGTGTCAGCGAGTGATTGCCGATCTCATGCCCCTCATTCCACATTCTGCCGACGAGATCGGGGTAGTTTTCCGCCTTTTGTCCCACAACAAAAAAGACGGCAGGCACCCCGTAATGCTTGAGAATGTCCAGAATCTTCGGTGTCCACTCCGGGTCGGGCCCGTCATCGAAGGTCAGGACGATCTGTTTTTTCACATTGCCGAGCCCGCCCCCGAAACGGCGAACGACATAGGCGGAGGGAAACTGAAACTGATTTGTGTTCGGATCACGGTTGTACTCGGCAAAGGCAATCAATCCGTTTTGAGGGTCACGTTTGACGGTGCGAAACCCCTCTTGCGGTCCCGAACGAGGTTGCAGAAGTTCGCCTTCTCCCTCAAAGTCAATCGCGGTTTCGTTGCCATAGGTGATCTGATTTAATGCGCCCGCGTCAGTCAATTTGCCCCAGTCGGTATTCCAATTTTGACGGCTGTTAAATTTCCACAACGTCGGGTCTTCCGATCCCATAAACCAGAGCGCAGAGCCACGCACCTTTTTTCCTTTACCGATAATTAACTGATTGTAAACGCTGACGGCATCCTGAAACCAGACCGTGTGTCTCTCCTCTCCATGTTCCGGGGTTTCCTCCGTATAGGAAAAAGTAGGATTAAGCGTACTGGGATCGAGTTTGATAATCGCATCCGGTTGCGAGTCTTTCGCCTGGAGAATCGCACTCTGGTAAGTCAGGTTCTGTGCGCCCGGTTTTCCCTTTGTCCAATCATAGCCGTGATTACCCACGCCCATCACTAATTTTGAAGCGGGAATTTTGCTAAGAAGAGCCTCCAATCGCTCTTTTGTCCAGCGAATGGAGCCTACTGCTCCTGCTTCACTTTCCCCTGTATGCTCATCGTAGAACATGGGCACTACCCAATCACACCACTTTGCGAGTTGCTCATAATCGAGTGCGTCGCTTTCCACTTCCATATCCATTGTGACAAGAAGCCCTGCCGGGTGAAAGGTTCGGTAGAGGTCTTCCATAAAGACAATGAGATTGACGCTATCCTCTGGACTCACCTGCTCAAAATCAATGTTGATGCCCTGAAGTTGCTCTTTTTTAAGCCAGTCACGTAGGGTCTCGACGAATCGACGGCGCAATTTCGCATCAGTGACGATCTCATGGATTGCCCTCGGATCCCAGTCGCCAACACCTTCTTCGCCTTTTCCCTTACGGGTAAAATTGTTGAGAATCGGAAGGATTGGGACTTTGTTTTGACGAGCAAGCGGCGTCATTTCAGTACGATCAAAGCCCTGCCTTCCATCGGTAAACAGGGTGGATTTCGGGTTTTTGTAATTATGACCATGCGAATGAAGGTGAAGCCACTCAGGAATGAAATGAGTCAGTGAGGCAATATTGCGTCGTGTAGAGGCAGGAGAGGTCTCTTCCCAGTTGACATAAAAACCCGCGACGATTGGAGAGGCGTTGAGAGGGACAGTCGCACCCTCGGTTAAATTGTCGGAGGGGAAAAACTTGGCTCCGTACTCGGTAAGAAAGTCTGAGGCGAG
>JACMPS010000481.1 GCA_014377395.1 Chthonomonadaceae bacterium | reverse complement strand
GTTTGACTGGGGCGGTCGCCTCCCAAAGAGTAACGGAGGCGTCCAATGCTCACCTCAGGCTGGTTGGAAACTAGCTTTAAGAGTACAAAGGCAGAAGGTGGGTTTACTGCGAGACAAACAAGTCGAGCAGTTGCGAAAGCAGGGCTTAGTGACCCTTTGGCGGTGTATGGGTGCGCCAAAGATCATCGGATATAAGCTACCCCGGGGATAACAGGCTTATCTTGCCCAAGCGCTCACAGCGACGGCAAGGTTTGGCACCTCGATGTCGGCTCGTCGCATCCTGGGGCTGTATTCGGTCCCAAGGGTTGGGCTGTTCTCCCATTAAAGCGGTACGCGAGCTGGGTTCAGAACGTCGTGAGACAGTTCGGTCCCTATCCGCGGCGGGCGAAGAAGTTTTGAGAGGGGCTGACCCTAGTACGAGAGGACCGGGTTGGACGGACCGCTGGTGTACCAATTGTGCCGCCAGGCGCAGACGTTGGGTAGCTATGTCCGGGAGCGATAAACGCTGAAAGCATATAAGCGTGAAGCGCGCCTCAAGATGAGAACTTCCATAGCATAAGCTAGTAAGGTCCCCGGAAGACTACCGGGTTGATAGGCGGGATGTGTAAGCACAGTAATGTGTTGAGCTGACCCGTACTAAGTGACCGAGGGTTTTAAATAAATCCCCACTCTACACATATGTCGTCTTCCCTCCCGGGCTTCGATGAGAAGCCGCGTCGGACAGGAAAGACATTGTGAAGAAAAACTAGAAATACGGTTTGTGTTCACAATCGCTTTACCAGCGTCACGATATCAAAACTTGAAGAAAGTGTGTTCACCACTTTCTTCTCCACCTTTCTGGTGACCATAGTTGCAGTGACCCACCCGTTCCCATACCGAACACGGAAGTGAAACCTGTATGCGCCGACAATACTCGAGGGGCAACCCTCCGGGAAGATAGGTCGTCGCCAGAATACTTTTAAGGACGTTTCAGCACCCGCTGAAATGTCCTTTTTCTTTGTCTGATCTACTATAAATTTGCTTTCTATGAGAAAAGCCTCTCCTTTATGTAAGAAAGAGGCTTTTCTCATTCTGTTTTCGGGCTTTACCTGTGGATCAGACGCGGCTCCTTTTCTTTCGTTCGATGAAACCCGGCTGTTTTCCAAGCACGTTTCATTCCCTCATGCAGACCGACAAGACGCCAGATCAATCCGGTACGCTCATTTTCGATCCCGACAATCGCCATGCCGAGGTCAATTCCAATGACTTCATCATCAAACCAGTTTCGGTCTACGTTGAATGCGTTTCCGTACCCATAACGCCCCCACAGTTTTAGTCCATGACGATTGTAGATCGCCTGACCTGCTCTCAGTGCCGCCTTTTTATCCGTCAAAAGTGCGGCGATTGCTCCTGTAGGCGAGACTGTTCCGTCCTCGTCGTCCAGCACCCCATAAGCCTTATAACCGTCGGGACCGTCAGAAGCGTTTAGCCCCCAGACATCAAGCGCGTAAGTTTTTCGTTTCCCAATCCGGTCTACACAGTATTGACGATTCATAGCAATGGCTTCTCGTGAAACCGCCCAGTAGTCCCAACCTAAGAGATCGCGTGAATCCTTAAAATCAAAAAAGCCCTGCGCCATCTGGTGCATAAAGATCGGACCTCCTACAAGAGTTTTGCGACCTCCGTACTCGACTTCGTTTCTTTTCCAGGCAGTCCATGAGTCTGCACCTAGCGGGTTTTGCTTTGCTCCCATGCCAAGCAGATACAGAAACATCAATTCGCAGTAATGATCCCAATCGTTGTTGAGAAAGCCTGTCTCCGGCTTCCAACCCATCGAAAGCAATTTCTTATCGGGTTTCGTACCCCCATTAGTCTTCATCCAGCCCCAATCCATGCGGTCAGAAAGTTCTGTTGCAAGCCGTTCGACTTCCGTGTTCTTCCAGTATTGCCCGCAGGTTAGCACCCCCATCATCAGAAGTGCGGTATCAATAGAGGAGAGTTCGCAGTTCCAAACTCGTTGCCCGGTGTGCTTATCAATAAAATGGTAGTACCACCCGTGTTCGTTCGGCAAGCGATCCTTCACGTAGCGGAGGGTTAGCAAAACGCGATCATAGGCGGCTTTTCGCTCGATCCAATGATGTTGTACGGCAATCGGCAAACTGCAAAGCGCATAACCGGTCGAGGCAATCGAAGCAACCGTAATCTCGTCTTTGCTCTCGTAATTTTTTGCACGATCATTCGTCAGCCCTGTCACCGGATCGGACTGCTCCCAGAAAAAACGAAAAGCACGTCTCTGGATTTCGGTGAGAAGTTGGCTATCGGAGAGCGGAGGCGGTTTCGTTTCAGTCCGTTTCATCTCAGCTTGTGCTGTAGCCAACTTCGGTGTCGTAATAGAAAACGTTGTAGGAGTAGAGAAAAGTAAGGGTAAAAGCATTTTTATCCAGGGTCTTTCGTAAAGAACCCCTCCCGAAAAAATCGGGAGGGGTTTTAGGTTCTGAGCTCAAGTAGTCCCGATATTAGTCATTGCCGGGATATTGATCAAGGTTGTCCGAAACCGTGGAAAGCCAGTTCAAGCCTTTCGCGTCCATTTCAGCACGATTGTAACGCCATGCGTTTAGAGTACCCGGACCGTCATCCTTGAACGTGTTTCGCAAAAAACCATACTTGGCGTGACTATCAAGGTAAATGATGTTCGATGCTTTTCTGCTGTGCCCACTGTTCCAGGTCGAGGGTCCCGGAGTTTGCTCTTCGCCGCCACCGGGACAGGGAGAGGGTTGACAATAGGAAAGGTACGGCCCCGTATCAGGGAAACGCCACGAAGTTTCGAGAATAATCAGTGAGGAAGCAGGTGCTTCAACTCCCGCCATTTGTTGCGGATAAGCGGCACCGTGTCCCATTTGACCGGAAAGCCACTCGTCGGGAAGCCACATCGAATAGCCACCTGCGTAATAACCTGTCGTGCTTTTGGTGCCGTTCCAGATTAAGTCACCTTTAAGGGCGGTGGGATTGCTCGGACACTTGAATACGTCTCGATTTTTGATATAAACGTTCAACATATTTTTCCAACTGCGCTGAAAGCCGTTCTCGAAATCCGACACATCGCCGGAACCATAACGAGGGGCGTAGGTTTCATCATAATCCTGCGCGTACATTTGGAGAGCCGTTCCGATTTGCTTCATGTTGGAGAGGCAGGCGGTTTTGCGGGCTTGCTCACGCGCTCTTGCAAAGACAGGAAATAGAATAGCCGCAAGAATGGCAATAATAGCGATAACAACAAGAAGTTCGATCAGCGTAAAACCTGCGAGCTTAGAGCGACGACGATCTAAAATCATCTTAATTCTCCTGAAATAAAAAGAAAACAATTGATATGAGTTAGGAGAAGCAATGCCGGATTATTTACCCGGTTGATTTGCTTTTGTTCCATAAGGAACGGTGCCGGAAGAAGATTTACCTTCTCCCTTTACGCCTGACGGCGCGGATTTATCCGGGTTGTCGGCAGAAGTATCACTCCCTTTACACCCGGTGAGGGCAAGGCAAAGCAAAAGGGAAATTAGCAATTTTGCTTTGCCATGTCCCCCAAAATTAAAGCGATTCACTGTTAGTTCCTTTCCAGTAAGGGGCTACAAGAGTCCCGAACCACGATTTCGGGAGCCATTTTGCACAGCGTCATTTCGCCTGCTTCTCCCCTGATTTGCTGTGTCAACAAGGTGACGGCGTGGTCTGCCATTGCATAAATCGGTTGTTTCACACTGGTAAGCGGTGGCGCAGTGTGATTACAAAGTTCCGTTGAGTCAAAGCCGATCACCGAAACATCTTCGGGAACCCGGATGCCTTTTTCACGGAGAAGCCGAATTGCGGTAATCGCTACGTCGTCGCTCCACGCAAAAAGGGCAGTCGGTCTTTGCCCCTTCGGTTTCTCGAAACACTCCAGTAAAGGCAAAAAGTCGGAAAGAGGGGAGGCGATTTCCAGAACTGTCGCTTCTGCTCCCTGCTTTTGCATGATCTGGTTGTAACCTGTGCGGCGATCATAAGCGGCAGTCGAACTGACAGACCCCGCAAGATGTACAATCCGCCGATGTCCCAGTTCAATCAGATACTCCGTCGCGATTTTTCCGCCGAGAACGTTGTCACAATCTACGAAAGGAATTTCGTCCTGTTCCGAACCGGTGAACATCAAGACAACGGGTAGCCCCCGCTTTTTCAGTTCCGCCGCGAGTAAATCGTTGCGATCCCGCAAAAGTAAGGCACCGTCTACACGCCCGTCGCTCAGAATGGCAACCTCCCGCTCAATCGCGCTGCCCTCGCCGCATTCGCCGACAAGCCCTGCGTTGCGCGTGTGAAGCATTAAATCGTAGCCGTGCTTGACGGCACTATCGGTGACGCCATGCATGAGCGTGTTAATAAAACCCGACCAGCCGGAAAAAAGAGCCGGATACTGCATCACCACGGCAATAGCATGAGTTCGCTTGTGGGAAAGGCTTTGTGCGATTGCGTTAGGATGATAACCGAGTTCGCGCACGGCGTCCAGAATACGTTCGCGGGTTTCTACGGCAATTCTCATCGTATCGCTACGCCCATTGAGAACGTAGGAAACGGTCGCACTGGAAACCCCGGCTTTCAGGGCGACTTCACGCATCGTTACCGCCAAAATTACTCTTCTCCCTTGCTTAATCGGTTAAGCATTTTAATTATAACATAGAGGCGCAATACTGTCAAGTATTTCTGCGATTAACATTGCAATTTTCGTTGGATCGAAAGACGAGGTTGAAAATGTCTTCGCTTGCGTCTATAATAGAGGAGAAGTGAAGAGGGTTCAATGCAAACAATCGAGAAAATGCAGGGACGGCGCATCGTGATTGTGCCGACCTACAACGAAGCGGAAAATATTCTGAGATTAGCCGGGGGGATCGCAAAGGCGGATTCGGGGCTACACCTGCTCGTAATGGACGACAATTCTCCTGATGGCACCGCACAAATCGCTCTGAAAGCCTTTGCAGAAAAACCAGAGTTCGCAAACTTTCGCGTGATCGTGCGTAGCGGCAAACGGGGGCTTGGACGGGCTTATGTCGAAGGTTTTCTGACGGCACTCGAAGAGGGTTACGAGCGCATCATTCAGATGGACGCTGATTTATCCCATGATCCCACCCGGTTGACGGCTCTTCTAGAAGCCACCGAAAATTCGGACGTGGCGATTGGTTCACGTTATTGTCCCGGCGGTAGCGTCGAGAATTGGGCTTACAGCCGGATTCTTCTTTCGCGTTTTGCTTGTCGGTACGTTCACGCGGTGGCACGGATTCCCATTGCCGACGTAACTGCCGGGTATCGGTGCTGGTCAAGCAAAGCCCTCAGAGCAATTCAGGTGGAAACGATCCAATCGGACGGCTACTCGTTTCAGGTAGAGATGGCGCACCGAGCGATACAGGCGGGAATGAGCATCACCGAGGTTCCTATCTGCTTTACGGATCGGGTTCACGGCAAATCAAAAATCTCGCGCAAGGTTTTACTGGAGTCATTTGTGCTTCCCTGGCGATTGAGGTTTCACCCCTGGAAACCTACAACAATGACTTCCGTCTTCAGGTCATCGCATTAAAGCCGGGGAAGTTTGCAGGAGAACAAAATGAGTTTTTTAATATCCGCCGCCTCGATTGCAGGATTTGTTTACGTAGGTGCCCCTTTGCTGATCAAGGCGAAAATGAAAACGAACGCCTCTCCAAATGTCCTACTTCTAGAGTCGAGCGGTTGCCCTGAAGAGGTGGCTCGTTACTTTGAGACGAAAGTACCGGAATTGATGCTGTTAGGGTTTGAGGTCATTGGGTACTACTCCGCCCCCGATATGCTTGAGGGATGTGTTGCTTACTTCTCTTTTTTGTTCAATTATCGAACTCAGGATAAGGCAATGATTGCAAGCACAGTCACCAAAAAAGAAAATTCCG
>JACMPS010000480.1 GCA_014377395.1 Chthonomonadaceae bacterium | reverse complement strand
TTTCCAGTTTCCGCCAATCAATGCCCGCCGCTTCTTGAAGCCAGTGTAGAACTTCGATTCGGTCGTTTTTCCGCGCCCAGTCTTGTGCCGTATCGCCCTTATCGTCGCGGGCTTCGAGGGAGGCACCCCTCTTAACCAATCGCTTCACGATCTCCAGATTTCCTGCACCCGAAGCCGTCATCAATGGCGTCACGCCCCCCTCCACCTGCACCTCCACCGAAACCCCCTCTGAAAGAAGCCGCAAAACGATCTCTATGTCGTTTGCCCATGCCGCCGTGTGAAGATCGAAACCCTCTACAGCCTCTGCATCACCGAGAAGTGACCACGCAACACTTTCACTTTTGGCATAGCCCGTCGGTTCGGCTCGATGCAAAATCTCGGCAATGTCCGTCATAGATTGTTTTTGTGCAAGAAGACGTGGCGTGAGATTGTTGTTATCAAACGCAAAGAGATTCGCTTTGAGCGCAATTAGCATCTCGACGTGTGCGACGTTCCAACCCTCGACGGCATAGTGCAGGGCGGTCTTCCCCTTGAGATCACGAGCCTCAAGATTTGCACCACGCGCCAGCAATAATTCCAGTATCCCGTCACGAGAGGCGCGTGAAGCGATCATCAGCGGAGTTGTGCCGTAGAGGTCGCCGTGTTCGATGTCCGCTCCTGCATCGAGCAGAAGACGAACCCGTTTTGCGTCGGCGTCACGCACGGCTCTTGCGAGGGGCGTCCAACCACGATCATCCCTTTCTTCGAGCGTTTGCGGAGTGAAGCCGAGCAATTCAATGAGGGGGCGTGTCGTGTGAGCGGAGAGGGATTGAAGAGCGCGAATCATCTCTGCGGAAGAGTTGTGGACGGCGTAATCAAGGGGCGTCCTGCTGTGCCTGTCAAGCGCGTTGACATTCGCGCCATACGCCGCCAGTTGCCTGATGAGTGCTACGTTGCCTTTTTGCAGGGCGATCAGGAGAGGCGTGTTTCCCTGTGCATTGGAAAGGCTCAGGTCGGGAGCCAGAGCCAGCAGTGCGCTCACAAATGACGGGTTATTGTGCCTTACCGCCCAGATCAGGGCGGTGTAGCCGTCCCTGTCCTGCGCGTCTATGTCCGCACCCTGTTCGATTTGTGCGAGTGCGTCACTGGGATCATTACGTTCGGCGGCGGACAGCAGAAGCGCAGAAGCGGGGTTCATGGTCGTTTGTTCAATGGTTGTCGGCTCATCGGCTTAAAGCCCCGCCATGACAACGGTGCGAATTTCCCCGTCTGAGAACATTCCGTCGGTTTTCAGGGCATAAGCGCAAGCCATGTCCAGCGTTCCCCCGGAAAAGACGAGGTGCATTTCGCCTTTTGTTTTGACGTTTTTAAGTTTGATCAACTTGAGGCTCTCCTGCACTGCCTCTTTGCCCAACTCATCGGCGCAAATCACGCGAAACGCCATATTCGTTCGGTGGCAAGAGAGGTTGTCGAGAAAGTTTAGTCCTTCGAGGTCATCATCGAAACTCGCCCAATCAATCTCGTAAGGGATTGTGCCGCCACAAATTTCCGCCAGTTCCACCGTGCGCTCAGGGAGCGTCGTTTCCTGCAATTCTTTGATCTTGCGTTTTTCGTTCAGTCCCATGAGGAGTACCGTCCTTTTTCTATAAGCCGCGACTCACCGGGTGACAATCACAAACCATACCCAAACGAGCGGCTATTGACGTAAAGACGAGACTTACCCATGCTTTAATCTATTTTACGGACTCGATGAGTGATTGCGCCTGTGCCGGGGAGAGGTGTCCTACATAGGTCATTTCGAGAAAGTGTCCCGGTTCACCTGCAACCCACCGGAAAATACTTCGCTTACCTGCTTTCGGAGGTTTCGCGTTGGCGGGAGGGGCATTGCGTTTAAGGCGTTCGAACAGGCTGAACGTTTCGATTCCACTGCTGTATCGCAATAGAACTGATCCTGCCTCCGGTGTCTTTACGTTTTTCGAGGGGAAGACCCACACACCCGTCAGTGAAAACCCCGCCGGAACCGAAGCAGGAAGCAAGGGCGCGAACGGTAGAACGCTCCGGGCTTCTTCCACCGAGTTATAGCGTGAAACCACCGGAAACAGGCTGTTGATTTTCACATTCGGAAAGTTTGGCTCGAAGGTTTTGTTGTCTACGCCCGCCGCACTTCCGAGAGAAACCGTTGTGAGATACGAACGAGATACCAAACCGCCCCCGTTGGAAATTTCCTGCTTGAGACGGATTCCTGTTTCGGAGTCAATCCAAAACTTGATTTGTCTGCCCCCACCGTTGTCCATGCTCACGGCGAGAATGTCCGCATTTCTTCCGGCGATCACTTCTTGCCCTACTCTTATCACGCTGACTCGGCGTTGTCGCACCAGGTCGGGGAGCATTTTCTCCGAGTCGTTTTGTGAGGGCCAGAGAGCCACATCCAGCGTGTTCGTTTTGCGGTGGAAGTAGCGGTACTGATCAGATGCCGTCAACATCGTATCGCCGCTCAGATCGCTCGGCGTGAGAAAGTCGCGGCGCAAGCGTCCCTTTGTGTCGCCCCATATTTTCTGGCGAGACTGACGCCCGTTGCTCTCAGTGACTTCGGTAATCTGCTCTCCTGAAAAATCAACGGTGGGGCGCACCATTCTCCTCAGCAATAGCAAAATGGCGGGATCAACCGGGGAAAGTTTCACCCGGTTTTGCGGACGTTGCATGATTCGACGTGGCGAACGGACACGCGGGAAGTTGCGCTGTCCCTCGGCGGGAGTAGAGGAGAGGCTTCCGGTAAAGAGCAGTCCCCCCGTCAGTAAAATTGTGGGAATTGAAAACGTTTTCATCTGATTACAGGCTCGGATTTTCGGCGGTTGTGCCGCTTGTTTCTTCAAGAGCGGAATGTGCTTCGAGATTTGCTGCCGCCGGATCATCGAAAAGGTCGTTGGAAGTCAGAGCAACGTTCTGATGCAAGTTCTGCGGGGCTATCGTTTGTGTGGGCGTTATCACCACAACTCCTGGGTTGAAGACAGGCACCCCTGAAGGGCGATTGACAAAAACTCCCATACAAATGACCGCCGTTGCCAGTCCAACTCCGAAAGCGGAAGTTCGTGCAGGGTTGACGCTCAGTCCGGTTTTAATCCAGTCCCCAAAGCCGGAAAGACGTGTTTTAAGCGTCACTCGCTCCGGTTCGACGGTATCGAGTTGAGCATGAAGTTTTGCCATAAAGTCGGGAGCGGTGTCGCGTCGCTCGACATTGCGGAGAAGAGAGACGGTCAGGCGCAACTCTTCGATTTGTCGGGTGCAGGGGCGGCACAGGGCTAGGTGTCGCTCGACTTCCAAAATTTCTCGTGCGGAAAGGCTGTTTTCGGTGTAGGCAACGAGTAGCGGTTGCAATTGTCCGCAGTTTAAGTTTTGTTCGCTTCGGTTCATCGGTCTTACTCTTCTTTTCTCATCTCAATCTTGTTTGTCTCTCAAATCACCCTTAGATTATTCTTTGAGGTAAGGAGAAAGTTTCTTTCGAAGCGCGGCACGGGCGTTGAAAAGTCGCGACTTAACGGTTCCCAGAGGGCAACCGATGATCGTGGAAATCTCCTCGTAAGCGAGACCTTCCAAATCATAAAGCAGGACAACGGTACGCAATTTTTCAGGCAATTCTTTCAGCGCAATCTCTAATTTGAGACCGAGTTCACGGTTTAAGAGCAAACGTTGCGGATCGAATGAAGAGTCCGGTACGTCACGTTGAGTTTCCTCTTCGCTTTCCACACTCTCCGTAGAAAGGGAGGTGGCTTGAATGTGGGTTTTCAGTCGTCGCGAATGATCTATACATAGATTAGTTGCAATCCGAAACAGCCACGTATTGAGCGAGGCACGGCTCTGGAAAGAGCGGATACTCGTGTAGGCACGAATGAACGTTTCCTGCGTCAAGTCCTCCGCCTCACTGATGCTATGCACCTGTCGGCTAATGTAGTTAAACACCTTGCTTTTGTAGCGCAGGACGATCTCGTTGAAAGCCGCTCGATCATTTGCCTGAGCGCGTTGCACCAAAGTTAGGTCGCCCTGCATCAAATTCCCCATTGTGAACATTGTTTTTGCCTCTGAAAATTCCGCTTCTGTGCATTGAGACGTTTCAGTTTTCACAAAGTTCATTTCCAGTAGGTACCATTGTTACGAGTTTCGATTTGGAAAGGAGACGGCGAAACATTTCGATATAAGAAACGAAGAACGGGGAATGACGAAATTTAGGGCAACGCCGAACCCGGCGAAACAAATTCGTCGAAGGCAATTGCGTCGGTAGTTCTGCGGACACAATATACGTCGTTGCAGAAATTTTGCGCTTCTACTTAGGGCTAAGGTCTCTCCAACTTTCCGCCTGTGCATAGGTTCCGGTGCGTATTCCGAGAGTTTCGAGGTTTCGCTTGAGATCGGGGGAAAGAAGTGCCGCCGACTCTACGTCGTGTACCGTTTCCGTCCTCTGCGATTCGGGGAGAAGGCGGGCGTGTATCGCGCCGGGATGCAAATAAATTTCGTTTGTTCCGCCCTTTATTCTTTCGACTAAACTTTGTACGTACTCAGCGTTCATGTTTCCGGTTTGCAAATGCCCGTACACGCGATCAGGATGAAAAAAACGTCTCCCTATTTTGGTTTCGATCTGTTTTAATTTTTTGAGGTTACGCCGAGCCAGCACTCGAAAAATGAGAGAGGCTACCGTGTCCAGATCGTAGCCGCCGCCCTGTTTTCGGTGAAGCCGGATTTCTTCGCGCGGCACTCGCAAGCGAAACACGTTGTGCCGCACACAGTTTTCAATCAGAACGTCCCAGACGACCGGAGGCAGATGAAAATGCTGATGCCCGTCCACATGAGACCATGCGATTCCCGTTTCAGCAAACCGATCAAACTGCGCGGCGATCTCGTCCTGTAATTGCGCCTGTGCTTTTTGAGTGAAGGCGTATTTGATTCCGGTCTTGAAAGGGTCGGCTCCAAATTTCCCCTGCGCGTTCACCAGATCAGGAATCTGCTTTTGTGAAAGGCAAGCGCGATCATTCGTCACGACAAGGTGAAGCCCGACACCGAGTTCCGGCAACTCTTTCGCCATTGAAACCGCCTGAGCGAACCCCGGCTCGTTCACCATAAGGCTTGCCGAGGTCAGAACGCCTTGCGTGTGCGCGAGAGAGACCGCCGTATTGACCTTTTCAGACGCTCCGAAATCGTCAGCATTAAAAATCACAAACCGCTTTTCACTCACAAGTAACTCCGGTGCAGAAGGTGGAAGGGAAATTTATCTCGCGCAAAGACGCGAAGTCACAGAGAGAACGAAATCTCTATCTCAACCCTTAACACATAATACTTTCCTCTGCGTCACTCAAGGACGAGGAAAAACTGGGTTCCCAAAAACTCGAATCGCTTTTTCAGTGTCCAACCTGCCATTTTTGCTTCTTGAACGACGGCTTCCTCTGAGATAGCGTGTCCTTCGGGTGCGGGGTGACTGCCTTTCCGCTTTGCATCAAAATCGATGATCACGAGTTGTGCGTTTGGTTTTGCGAAACGGTGCAACCCCCGCAAAAATTCTGTTCCCTGTTTGACCTCGTGGTAAACCGTCATCAGAACAAATGTGTCGGTACTTAGAAAAGGAAGTTTTGGATCGGTTTCGGTGCCGAGAACAAGGCGAACATTTTTGAATTGGTCGGCGCGGCGTTGTAAAGGAGAAAGAAAATCTTCCTGAACCTCTTCGGCATAAACCGTTCCTTTTGCCCCGACTGCACGACTGAGGTAAGGCAGAAAGTAACCCGAGCCGGTGCCGATGTCAGCGACGGTCGAGCCGGGTTTGAGCTTGAGTGCGGTAATTATTTGTTGCGGTTTTTGCCACCAGTCCCGGTTCTTGCCCTCCAGCAAGGTGTCGGATAAGACGGGATTGAAGAGAGGAGAGACCGGACGGGACAAGACAGGGGCATGAGTCACTACAACAGGGGCGACGGGTGCAGAATGGCTTCGGCAACCGCAAAAAGGAAAAAGGCAAAGCAGTAGGAGAAGGGGTTTCATTGGGAACATTTCCATCAGAGATTTTCAGTGAGCAATCTTGATAGAAGCGTACCCGAATTGGAACGATTAATCCTTGAAGTCATGGAAATCCATGAGAAAAGATTCACTTCTTCAATTTCGCGTAATCTTCCGGGGTGTCCACATCGGTTTCCGCCTGTGGAAAAGGGACAAGCGTAATCTGCTCAGGCGATAAACTCGCAATGAGTTTTTTGGCTCCGGTTCCGGGAGGTAAGCGCAACAATTCTGAGAAAAGAGAGCGGTCAAACAAAGTGGGAATTCCTACCGTTTCCGCATAGGCACAGGAGACAACAGGCGTACCCGTCTTTTCATAAACCTCAACGAGTTGATTCAGCAGGGCAGAAGTAAGGTAGGGCTGATCACAGGTCATCAGGACAATTGCTTCCACTTCGTTCTGTTCAAGGATGCTTTTAATTCCTGCCCGGATACTTGCGTTCATCCCCTCCTGCCAGTCTTCCACAGTTATTATTTGCAAATCTTTGCTCGAAATGAGAGGTTTCAGAACGTTCGCATAAGCCCCCAGCGTTACGACGACAGGACGACATAAAGAGCCTTTTGCGGTTTGGACGGCATGGGCGAGCAGAGAGGTTCCCCCAAAAGAGAGAGCCTGTTTCGGGGTTCCCATGCGTTGGGACTCGCCGGAAGCCAGCAAGACTAACCCGACAGAACGCATCCGGTTCTCGCAGACGGAAGGGAAGGGAAAGTGTATGGTTCGTAAACTCGGTTTTCCTCGTGAATGGCTCCCCTGCGAAGCCGAAGCGAAGTGCCGGGTCGCAACGTTAGTGCCGCCTTCACCTCCGCAAGAATAGCCAGCGCGATTTCCTCCGGTGTTTCCGAACCGATGTCCAATCCCGCAGGGCTGTAAAGAGACCTCAGGCACTCGGCATCAAAATGAAAGCCGTCTTCTCGCAGTTCGGAAAGAAGGCGTTCGGCACGGCGTTTCGGACCAAGCAAACCGAGATAGGGAAGTTGCAGGGAGAGCAAATGTTGCAACAGAGTGAAGTCCTGCGAGTAAGCGTGAGTCATCAGCACGACGGCGGTTTGCTCATCGAAACTGAGGTGCGCCAACACTTTTTCCGGCTCCGTTTCGATCAGGGCGTGAGCATTGGGAAATCTCTCCTCCGTCAGATAATTCGCACGAGGATCGAGAACAGTGACGCTCCAACCGAGTTGAGAGGCAAACTGCGCGAGGGGAACCGCATCTTGCCCCGCACCGCAAATCATAAGTGAAATCGGCGGCACAATTGGCTCAAACAATACCTCAATCTTCCCCTGTGAAAGCGAGTAAGTGGTATTTCTGCGCTTGCCGTTTCCCAAAACTTCCCGTGCATCAAAGAGGATTTTCGCCTCAGTATTGGGATCAATTCCGCCCTTTGTGAGCTGATCACTCTCCTCTAAAATCAACCTCTTCCCTGTAAAGTTTTCGGCTGTGCCTTCACTTTGATAGATTGTTGCGATCACACCGCGCTTTCGTTTCTGCATCAGTGCCGAGAGCGAACGCAGGTGCGAAAGCAAAGTCGAAGAGGTCGCCCGCTCGATCAAAATTCCAATTGCCCCCCCGCACCCCAACTCGAACACAAGATCGCCATTCGAGGATTTTGCGTCATAGAGGACATATTCAGCAATCCCCGTTTCCATGACCTCCTTTGCGCGAGTGACGACATCCGCTTCCAAACACCCACCGCTGACGGAACCGAGTCGCTTTCCGTCGGCATAAATCAACATTTGCGCTCCGGGTCGGCGATACGCGGAGCCACGCACGAATACCACCGTCGCAAGAGCAAGTAGCGCGGTGTCTGTCTGCTCCGTAACGTATTGCTCGATTTCAGAAACGATTTTAAGGAATTCGTTTGTCATTGAAAGTTCCGCCCCGGTCTTCCCCTTTCCTCTATAAAATATAAAAGCAGGAGGGGGAGACCGAGGCAATCACGGATAAGGTTAAGCCTACGCCATGACCTTGTCCGGGGAGAATGGAAGATCACGCAGGCGCCGCCCTGTCGCATGGAAAATCGCATTGGCGATAGCGGCGGAGACGCCGACTATTCCCAGTTCGCCCATGCCTTTTGCACCGACACCCCCGACGTGCGGGTCTTCCTCCGGGATAAACTCGATCACAATATCGCTTGGAGTGTCTGCGTTCACTGCAACGTGATACTCGCCGAGGTTAGCGTTCACATAACGCGCGTAACGCAGATCAATCTCGGTTTGCTCCGAAAGGGCGTTCCCGATCCCCATTGCTGTTGAGCCGATCATCTGCGAACGAGCGGTTTTCTCGTTGAGAACACGCCCAACCGCATGAACACCCACCCACTTCTCTACGCGCACAATGCCAAGTGCCTCATCCACTTTTACTTTGCAGTAGTGAACGCCGAAGGAGTGCATCGAATGTTCTTTGGAGGCTCCATACTTACCTTCGCCGTTTGCTTCGATGTTGGTTTGCTTGTTGCGTTGAAGCATTTCGGAATATTTTTCGCTTTTTGAGGGATCATTTTTGAGCGAAAGAATTTCGTCTTTCAGCACGACGTCATCGGTGTTGGCACCATGCAAAGGCGACTTTTCATCCGCCACCACGTACTTTTTGATTTTCGTCATCAGTGCCACACACGCCGCGTGAACCGCCGCTGTAGTGGAGCCCGCCGCCATCGAACCGCCTGAAATCGCCGTGGTCGGAAGCGAAGAGTCGCCTAGCTCAAATTTTACTTTGTCCATTGGTACGCCGAAAGTTTCTGAGGCGGTCTGAGTACAAATAGTGTAAGTTCCTGTGCCAAGATCGGTAGCGGCAGAGCTGACACCGAGTGTGCCATCGAGAAAATAACGGGCGCGGGCGTTTCCCTGATTCGAATGCACCGGATAAGAGGCGGTAGATATTCCCCACCCGACTAGCCAATTACCGTCACGAGTCGCCCGATTGGTTTTCGGGCGATCCTTCCAGCCGATCAGTTCCGCTCCACGAGTGTAGCACTGCAACAACGACTTCGAGGAAAACGGCTTTCCATTAGAGGGATCGGTATCCGCGTGATTGATTCGGCGAATTTCAAGCGGATCAATCTTGAGTTTGTAGGCGAGGTCATCCAGCGCACATTCAATTGCAAAGCAACCGGGCATCTCACCGGGTGCCCGCATGAAAGTGGGCGTGATAATGTTGGCTCGCACCACTCTGTATTTTGTCTCGAAAGCGGGACAGGCATACAACATGTTCAGGATATTGCCGTTCGCTTCGGCGTAATCGTCGGTGACGGAAGTAGCGGATTGCTTTTCGTGGACAATCGAAAGGAGTTTGCCTTCTTTGGTTGCACCAAGAGAAATAATTTGTTTCTGCTCGTCTCGAAGTCCGTTCGACGCGAAATACTGCTCACGGGACACAGCCACTTTCAGGGGTCTGCCAACGGCTTTTGAGGCAAGAGCCGTCAGGATAGAGGCGGCCCAGATCGCGCCCTTACTCCCAAAGCCGCCACCGAGATATTTATTGACGATGCGGACTTTCTCGGCGGGCAGTCCCAGGATCGCCGCAACGGTTCCCTGTGCGGTAGAAACGCCCTGCACCGTGTCGTAAAGCGTCAGGTGATCGTCCGCTTCCCAAACCGCTATCGTTGCCGGCATCTCCATTGCGTTATGGTGATTCATTGCATGAGTGTAGGTTTCCGTAATTTTAACGGGGGCGGAAGCGAAAGCCGCTTTTGCGTCTCCTCGAAGAACGGGTTTTAATTCGCCATTATGGGGACGAGTCGGCTCTACCAATTTTGCGTTGGAGGCATGAATACTCGCGACAGGCGATCCTGTCTTAAAATAGGTCGGTTTGACCAGCGTTGCTGCATAGGTGGCGGCTTCGAGAGTCTCGGCGATCACCAGCGCAATCGGTTGAAGGGAATAGCGAATTTCGCCGTTTTGCATTAGACCTCCTGCATAAGTGTTGAGGTTTGGTTTCGTAGAAGGAGTTATGTTCTACTCAACCATGCAAACCCGCTCTGCTCCCGACTTCAAACGGCTCACGGGGGTCTCTCCCGAAACCTTTGCCCTAATGCGCGAAGTCCTGTCCCTGCGTCTCCCTCAGTTCGGGCGTCCCCCCAAGTTGCCCCTCCAAGACCGCTTGCTGATGGTCTTGA
>JACMPS010000479.1 GCA_014377395.1 Chthonomonadaceae bacterium | reverse complement strand
GAAAACGCATCGCCGAGAACGTCACGAAGTCCGCGATGACGGTTCCGCGTGTCACCCTCACGCTCGAAGTGGACATGACCGATTGTGTGCAGTTGCGCGAAAAGATCGCCTCTGATTTCCAGAAAGGGTACGGAGTGCGCCTCTCCTACACCGAAATAATCCTCAGAGCCGCCGCGAAACTCTTGCCGGAGTTTCCGCTCCTGAACGCTTCTCTTGTCGAGGAGGAAATTCGGTCTCATCGAGACATCAATATCGGGGTTGCCGTTGCCCGTGAAGCGGGGTTAGTCGTTCCCGTTCTGAAAGACGCGCACAAAAAAACGCTCGGTGAGATTTCACAAGCGTTAAAGCCCCTGATCGAACTTGCAAACACCGGAAAATTAAAGCCCGAAGACCTGGGCGGAGGTACGTTCACCTTAACGAATCTGGGGTCTTTTGGAATTGATCTTTTCGACCCGATTCTGGTCTCCGGACAGTCCGCCATTCTCGGTATCGGACGTATCGCGGAAAAGCCTGCCGTCCACGAGGGCAACATCGTGCCGCGCTCTTTGATGAATCTGTGCCTTTCCTTCGATCACCGAATCCTGGACGGCGCACCCGCCGCCCACTTCCTTCAAGCCCTGAAATCGTTGTTGGAAACCCCGGTGCGGCTTCTTGTATAAGGCGCACAAAATCTTGGTTCACACTCGCTCTCATGCTATACTTAACTTATGGAACGTAATTACGAACGCCGCCTGATCGCTTATCTCAAGCCTCATTACCGCACCCTTTTTGCCGGACTTTTTTGTGCCGCCATGACCGCCGCCATCACCGCCGGAATTGCCGGGTTGCTTTCCAGCACGATTGAGGCAATGAAAACGGGGAGGGTAGGGCATCTCAACTTCGTCTGTGGAGCCGTGTTGCTCGTTTTCATCATCAAGGGCGTGTTTACGTTCTGGCAATCGGTTTTGCTTTCCGTCGTCGCCAATAAGGTTGCCACTCGGTTGCGCGATCAGATTTACGCTCACCTCCACTCCCTCCCTCTCTCCTTTTTCAATCAGCGACGCACCGGAGCGATCATGTCCACCCTGACTAACGATGTACCCGTGATTCAGAGTGCGGCGATGAGTTTGCGTGATCTGGTTGCCGCTCCGATCACGATTGTCATTGTCCTGGTTGCCCTCTTTTTTAACTCCTGGCGACTGGCACTGGTTTCCTTGATCTTCATTCCGTTTATGGCGGTAGCGATCACTCGCATTGGAAAGCGGATTCGGGCAATTTCCGGGTTGGTGCAGGGAAAACTCGCGGACATTTCAACGATTCTGGAGGAAACCGTTGCCGGGGTGCGAATCATCAAGTCGTTCAATGCCGAGGAGCATGAAGTTGAGCGATTCCGCACCGAAAACGAAAATGCCCTCCAGACCGTGATGAATGTCACGCGCAAGTCGGCTCTTTTACGTCCAATTACGGAGTTTATCGGGGCGTTCGGGATTGCGCTCGTTCTCTACCTCGGTGGAAATTATGTCGCGCACACAAACGATTTTCAGCGCGAACGTCAACAAATTTATCATGGGATACACCCGGAAGAAAAATCGCTTCGCCCTCTTGAGTCGTTTGGAATGCCCCTCGACGGAAGCGGCATGACCGAAGCCCAGTTGATCGCTTTCATCTATCTGCTGAACGAACTCGCCCGTGCCGCCTCCAATATCGGGGCGATTGTGACGGTTCGCGCACAGGCTTCCGCCGCCGCCAAACGCATTTTCGAGGAGATTCTGGACATCGAGTCGGAGGTGCAGGAAGTGGAGATTCCTACCTTGATTCCCATACCCATGGAAGGAAACATCCGATTTGAGAATGTCAGTTTCCGGTATGGGATAGATGAACCTCCCGTGCTGAAAAGCCTCAACTTCGAGATCAAGCCAGGGGAAGTGGTGGCACTTGTGGGCAAAAGTGGTGCCGGGAAGTCTACCCTTGTGGACTTGATTCCGCGTTTTTACGATCCCACCGAAGGCACAATTTTTGTGGACGGAGTTAATCTACGCGAGGCAAAACTGGAAACCTTGCGAAAGCAAATCGGCATTGTGCCGCAGGAAACGTGGCTTTTTGCGGGAACCTTGCGGGACAATATCGCCTATGGAGATCGAACCGCCACCGAAGAGCAGGTCAAAAATGCCGCTTACTCCGCCAACGCTTATTTCGTGGACGGCATGGACAAAAAATTCGAGACGATTGTAGGGGAGCGAGGAATTCGGCTTTCCGGCGGCGAACGCCAGCGTATTGCGATTGCCCGCGCAATTTTGATGAACCCGCGCATTTTGATTCTCGATGAAGCCACCTCCAGCCTTGATGCCTCCAGCGAAGCCCTTGTGCAAGAAGCACTCGATTCGCTGATGAAAGGACGCACCACGATTGTGATTGCACACCGCCTCTCAACAATTATCAACGCTGACCGTATCATTGCGATGAAGGACGGCGAAATCGAGGAAATGGGATCGCATCGGGAGCTGTTGGCGCAGGGCGGATACTACGCACAACTCTACGAAACGCAACTTCGCGGCTTTGATTTTTAGTCTTTTTTGCAGGTTTTCCCCAGGGTTCCCACTATTTTTGAAATTCAAGGGAAAAAGCGGAACAAATTTCGCAAATAGTTCCGTAACCTGAAATAAGGAGAACCCTGAGATGGACTTTGCAAAATTATTCGGAGTTGCCGCGAAACAGAGCCGACGCGAGTTCGATACGTTGGTCAACCGTTGTCACCGACAAGCCTACAATGTCGCTTATCGCCTGACCGGAAATCACGCCGACGCCGAAGACCTGACACAAGAGTCGTTTTTGCGGGCGTACCGATTTTTCGACCGCTACAACCGCGATATGCCGTTTGAGAACTGGCTTTACCGGATTATGTCGCGGGTATTTATTGACGAACTCCGCAAAAAGCCAAAGCATAAATCCATTTCTCTGGATGCGCCTCTCTCGCTGGGAGGAAGCGGCGAAAATGAAGTCACGCTTGAAATCCCGGATTTTACGTCAGATCCGGCATTGATGATCTTGAGCGAAACACTCGAAGAGACTTTGCAGAAAGCCCTACTTTCGTTGCCCGATGAGTTCCGAGTCTCAGTGATTCTAGCAGACATTGAAGGTCTTTCCTACGAGGAAATTGCCGAAACGATGAATTGTTCGCTGGGAACCGTCCGTTCGAGACTGCATCGCGGACGAAAATTGTTGCGCCAGCGTGTGCAAATTGCACAAACCAAAGAGAAATTAAACGGTGAGGGTCTACTGAGATGAACTGTCGAAAAGTCAGTCATTCAATCTCCGCCTATGCGGATGGCGAGTTGCCGGGGATGGAGCATCGGGCGGTTCACGAGCATCTCAAAATGTGTGAGAGTTGCCGTGACGATTACGAAGGGATTCTGGAAACGAAACGCCTTTTCGGAGCCATGCCGATGCCTTCACCCCGTTCCGAGTTCGTTCAGATCGTGATGCAACGCATTCGAGAAGAGGAAGTGATCAGTCCCAGACACGTTGGCTTCTGGCGAATGTTGGAGGAGCGATTTCGGCTTCATCCCACGATGCCGCAGGGTGCCATTGTAGCGGCAAGTCTTGCTGTCTTCGGCGTTCTTCTCATGGGACAGAAACTGAATCGTCCTGAACTCACGCTTCTTTCTTCGGCGGACGAAGCACTCGAAGCCGCCCCTGCCACAATGGTTTTTTCAGAGCAGAGTGCAACGAGTTTTTCACCGATGCGGATGTTGCTCTCCCAAAAGCAATACACACTTTCCGCACCGCATCCACCCGCTTTCCACTGGGAAACCTCGCGAAATAATCTTTCGGGCTCCTTTCTCCAGCAGGTTAGCCTCGGTCGCGCAAACTAGTTGCGACAAGAACACATTTCATCACGTCCCGGCAAAATCTGCCGGGACGTTTTGCTTTTCTTGCCGTAACCTCTTGCCGGGTCTGCCGTCCAACCCTACAAGTCTCACGCGCTCCGCAGAGTCAAAACAGATTCCGGCGGAATAAATTCGCCGCTTGCGGCTTCGCCGTTCCGAGTTCATCCAATCGCGGACAAAAGCAGAGCATTGTTGCTCCCCGCATCGCGTCCGGCAGGACGCCTTCACCGAAGGTGCTTAGCGGCGGTCTTTAGACCGTTGACGAACTGATAAACCCTCCCTTGCATAGGGGGGAGGGAGACAATACCTACTGCTCTTTTGCATCAGGAAAGAAAGCCAATGTCCTCTCACTTAACCCTATTTGCGTAAGATGAGATTTTAAGAAAGCCGAGCCAATGAAAGCCTTCACTCCGATAGTTTTTGCGACTGCCTCTTTTCTCCTGTCTCTATCGCCCTCTGTTTTTGCACAGTCTTCGTCATCGTCTACGGACACCATGAAGGAAAAGCCGGAAAGCAAATCAAAGGCTCTTTTGCGGGGGTTTCAGGAAGCCTTTAGCGATGTCGCCGAAAAAGCCGCTCCCTGCGTGGTGACAATCAGTGGTTCAAGACGCTCCGACAAGGAAAGCCGAACCCTTTTCGGCAGAGGCAGACTTTCAACGGGAAGCGGATCCGGCGTGATGGTGCGCTCTGACGGTTGGATTCTGACAAATGATCATGTGGTAGGGAGTGCGGATCGCGTCACCGTAAAATTCAGTGATGGCAAGGAACTCAGTGGGCGAGTGGTGCGTGATTTTCGGAGTGATCTGGCGTTGGTGAAAATCGAGGGCAAAGAACCGTTTCCGACGGCAAAACTCGGTGACTCGGACGCGCTGAAAGTAGGCTACTGGGCGATTGCGGTAGGAAGTCCCTATGGTTACGAGGGGTCGGTTTCGGTGGGGATCGTGAGCAGTTTGCATCGTCGGCAGGAAATCGCAGACAGCGACACTCCCGACTCAGCGCGTTTCTATCCGAACATGATTCAGACCGATGCGGCAATTAATCCCGGCAACTCAGGAGGTCCCCTTTACAATCTCGACGGTGAGGTAATCGGGATCAACACCGCCATTGAGAGCGAAGGCGGCGGCTCTGTTGGCATTGGCTTTTCAATTCCGATCAACACCGCGAAATTCGTGATGAAGCAACTCATCGCAAGCGGGAAAGTGCGTTACGGTTATCTTGGGGTGATGCCCGCCGTTGTCACTCCCCGCCTTGCGAGCAGCCTGAAAGTGGAACGGGGAGCCTTTGTAGAGGACGAACCCGCAAGTGATAGTCCGGCGGCGAAAGCGGGAGTTCATGCAGGCGATGTTGTAATTGCCATTGACGGAAGACCCTTGCTGAACGATGTTGACCTTCGTAACTTCGTAGCACAAACCCCGCCCGGAACCACGATCTCCCTGAAAGTCGTGCGCAAAGAGCGAGAATTAACCTTGAAGGCAACGCTCGTTGAGCCGCCGGATCGTGTTCCCACCGACGCCGGAAAGCGAAAAGTCCCTGCGGGATTAGGGCTTGAGGTGATCACGCTTACCCCCTCACGCGCTCGTGACAAACGCCTTCCGAAAGACACAAAAGGCGTAATCATTCAGCGCATTGACCCCGACAGTGCCGCCGCCGACAACGAAGAACTCATGGAAGGCTTAGTGATCATTTCCGTCAATGACCGAGACACGCCCACTCTAGAAGCCTTTCGACGGGTCACGGAGAAGTATAAATCAGGTGATACCCTACGTCTTTTGTGCCTGTTGGGATCGGATCGGCGCATCGTCACCCTGTCTGTTGAGTAAGTTTTCTTGCCGTTGTTCTGGTGACATCATTTCTGAGAGCGTTGAAAGAGTAAATTTGGCGCGTTTGCCGCAGGACTGAAGTCCGCGCTGGGAGGCGTTCCGCCCGTGCCCAATTACAAACTCCTGCTCAACGGTTCGCAGGACTGTCTTCGGACACAAAATTCGTATTTCCGGCTGAGACAGAGGGTTTTCACGGGTTGAAAGAGAGAACACCGCCCTTGCCTTTGCCTTGAGTCCACGCAGGTGAAAGTCCTGCGAACCGTTGAGCAGGAGTTTGTGATTGGGGT
>JACMPS010000478.1 GCA_014377395.1 Chthonomonadaceae bacterium | reverse complement strand
TTCCGCCGATAATGGAGCATTGGCAACCACTTAACCACAGAGTTGCCCAAAGAGAGAACAGAGGCGAACGCACCCCTACCCTGTAAGACAACATGGAAACCCTGCAACTACTTCAACTGCTGAGCGGGAAGGACATTCGCCTGTGGCGTGAGGGCGACGCTTTGCGTTACGATGCCCCCGCCGGAGCGATCACCCCCGAACTACGCGAAACAATTTTAGCACAGAAAGATAAGTTGCTTACGCTTCTCGGAGAAACGGCGAGTCCCGCTTCTACCGTAGCCTCCTGTTCTCTCACAAAGCGCATCGAAGCGAACGCCGAGCGATTTCCCGAACTCATCGCCGTTTCTTTCGGCTCAGTCTCGCTTACCTACGCCCAACTCAATGCACAGGCAAACTGTCTCGCACACCGTCTCCGGTCACTCGGCGTCACTGCTGATTCACGAGTCGTGGTTCTCCTGCCGAAGTCGCCGGAAGCCATTGTGACGTTGCTGGCGATCCTGAAAGCCGGGGCGGGCTATGTCCCACTCGACCCCACCTACCCACCGCAACGCCTCACCGCAATTCTGGAAGATGCCGCGCCCTTTCTGCTGATCACCCTTTCCTCAGAGACTGTGCTTGCCCCTGCTCACACGCTTACCCTCTTACTCGATGTGGAGAGGCAGTCGCTCTTGCAGGAAAGCACCGAAAATCTGCCCGAAGTCGGGGATCAAAACTCGCTTGCCTATGTGATTTACACGTCCGGTTCAACCGGAAAACCCAAAGGCGTCGAAATGCCGCGTCGTCCTCTCCATAATCTCCTGGAATGGGTTTACATCTCACAAAATGGAGAGGTTGCGCCGGGAATGAAGACGCTTCAATTTCCTTCGCTCTCTTTCGATGTTCACTTTCAAGACATTTTTTCAACGTTGTGGAGTGCCGGAACCCTCCTTCTCACCGATGAGGCGACACGGCGTGACCCCACCGCTCTGCTAGAGTTGATCGTGAGGGAAAGAGTCGAGCGCATCTATTTGCCCGTCGTCATGCTCCAACAAATCGCCGAAGTCTTCAACAAAGCCAAGCACGGAAACGCAAAACTAAAGCGGATTCATTGCGCTGGGGAAGCCCTTGTGATCACGGAGAGGGTACGGGCGATGTTCCGGGCATTACTGCACTGCCGCCTTTTCAACGAGTATGGACCCTCCGAAACCCATGTCGTGACGGCGTTTTCTCTGCCCGCTAACTCTGACTTATGGGAAGAACGCCCCTCAATTGGAACCCCTCTTCCGAATGTCACTATCGCAATTCTGGACGAAGAAGGCAAACTCGCCCCGCCCGGCACCCCCGGCGAACTCCTGATCGGTGGTGCGGCTCCAGCGCGTGGCTACCTCGGAGACCCGGCGAAGACGGCGGAACGATTTATCACACGAGACGGAGAGCGATTTTACCGCACAGGCGACCTCGTCAAGTGGAACCCGGACAACACACTTTGCTTTCTGGGAAGAGCGGATGAGCAAGTCAAGATAAGAGGCTTTCGGGTGGAACCGGGCGAAATAGAGACGGCACTACGCGCCTTTCCCGGAATAGTTGCGACCGTAGTCATCGCCAAAGAATACGGCACGGGGGATCGCCGCTTAATCGCTTATTATGTCCCTGAAAGTTCGGCAACCGTTCTCAGAGAGGGCGAATTGCGCGAGTTTCTGCATGAGAAGTTGCCCGACTACATGGTTCCCGCTTACTTTGTTTCGTTGGAAAGGCTTCCCGTCAACTCAAGCGGAAAGGTAGACCGCAACGCCCTGCCCGGCCCTCAAATTATCTCTCTGAAGAGCGAGGAGATTTCCGGGTTCACCGGGACGCAAGCCGCAATCCGGAAAGTGTGGAGCGATGTTCTGGGGCGGCAGGACATTGGCTTAGAGGACAATTTCTTCGATCTGGGAGGACATTCGCTTTTAATCGCGCAGGTACATTTACAACTCACGAAAGACCTGAAATGTGAGATCACTTCCACCGATTGTTTTCAGTTTCCGACAGTCCGCTCACTCGCCGCGTTTCTAACCTTGCAAGATTCTACGGAAACCGCCGATAATTCACCTGCTCCCCCCGCACAAATGTATCACGACCGGGCGCGTCTGCAAAGGGAAGTCGCACAAAGAGCGCAACGTTCTCGACCTACTCCAGCAGTAGAAGCCGAGAATGTTGTGAGCAAATCAAGCTGGATTAGCACAGATACGAGAGGAAACAAGTCTCCCCGATGAGTGATGAACAAAACCCACCCGAACTGGAAGCCATTGCCGTGATCGGAATGGCGGGACGGTTTCCCAGTGCAAAAAATATCGCCGAGTTCTGGGAGATGCTTTGCAAAGGGCGTGAAGGCATTTCACATTTCTCGCGTGAGGAACTGCTCGAAAGCGGAACCTCTCTAAGATCGCAAGACGATCCCGACTTTGTTTCCGCAAGCGGTGTCATCGCCGACGCCGACAAATTCGACGCCGACTTTTTTGGCTTTTCTCCGAACGAAGCCCGTTTGATGGACCCCCAACAGCGGCTTTTTCTCGAAACCGCCTATCACGCCCTTGAAACTTCCGGGTACGCCCCCGACCTTTACACCGGGCTAATCAGCGTGTACGCAGGGGCGGCTTACAACACCTACTTTCTCAATAATGTGGTGACGAACGCGGAAGTCCGAGAGACGATGGGGGCTTATCCCATCATGCTCCTCAACGATAAAGATTATCTCGCGACTCGTGTCTCCTACAAATTGAACTTGCGGGGGGCGAGTTTCACGGTTCAGACGGCTTGCTCAACCTCGCTCGTGGCAGTGCATCAGGCTTGTGCGGCTTTGCTGTCCTATAGTTGCGACCTCGCACTGGCGGGAGGAGTGGCGGTTCATTCTCCCCGTGCGCGTGGCTATCTCTACGAAGAAGGAATGATTTTCTCGCCTGACGGCAAGTGCCGCCCCTTTGATGCGGAGGCAAAAGGCACGGTTCCCGGTGAAGGAGTCGGCGTAGTCGTACTGAAACGGCTCTCGGAAGCACTAGCGGACGGCGACACGATAGACGCCGTTATTCTGGGTTCCGCTCTCAACAATGATGGAGGAAACAAAGTCGGCTTCTCTGCACCAAGCGTGAACGGGCAAGCGGAAGTGATCGCAACCGCGCAAGCGGTGGCAGGCGTTGCACCGGAAACGATCTCCTATGTGGAGGCGCATGGAACCGGAACCCTCATGGGCGACCCAATCGAACTGGCGGCATTGACACAAGCCTTTCGGATGGGAACCGACGAAACGCAATTCTGCGCGCTCGGCTCGGTGAAAGCGAATATCGGACACCCGGACGTTGCGGCAGGAGTGATCGGACTGATCAAGACGGTTCTCTGTCTCAAGCACCGAATGTTGACGCCTACGCTCCACTACACAAAGCCGAATCCACACTTCAATTTTGCAACGAGTCCCTTTTTCGTCAACACCGATTTGCGCGAGTGGACTAGCCCCGAAGGAAAACCACGACGTGCCGGGGTGTCCAGTTTCGGAATTGGCGGCACAAACGCACACGTCATTTTGCAGGAGGCTCCGCTCTCTGCTCCCTCTTCACCGAACACGCGCCGCTTTCTGCCCCTCGTCCTTTCCGCGAAAACCCCGGAGGTACTGGGTGAGATGACCGCGAATCTGGAAGTTTGGATCAAAGAGCAAACCGACGAAAAGACCGCTTTTTCTGATGCCGCCTACACGCTGGCAATCGGGCGCAATCGTCTGCCCTATCGCCGTGCTTTGATTTTTGATACGGAGAGCAAAACACTGATCTCTCCCATGCCGACACCCGCCCAGAAACGCTCGACAACGCCCCCGAAAATCGCTTTTCTTTTTCCCGGACAGGGAGCGCAATTCGCGGGGATGGCGCGATCACTTTACAGTTCGGAACTCGATTTTAAGGCTCATATAGACGAGTGCACTGAGTTTCTCACGCCGCTTTTGGGAGTTGATCTGCGAGAGATGATGTTCCCCGAAAGGGGCGAAGGCAAAGTAGAGGCGGCAAACGAAAGCCTCAAAGAAACTCGCTTCGCTCAACCCGCGCTTTTCATCGTTTCGATTGGGCTTGCAAAACTCTGGATGAAATGGGGCGTTGCTCCCGATGCCATGCTCGGTCACTCAGTGGGCGAGTATGCGGCGGCGTGTCTTAGCGGGGCTATTTCGCTGGAGGACGCTCTGCGATTGATTGCAATGCGTGGCAATTTGATGAGTTCCATTGAGAGCGGGGGGATGCTGGCGGTGCGCGTAGGAGCAGATGCCGTGCGGGAATTTCTGCCCGACACCCTTGAGATCGCCGCCGACAATGCCCCCGACTTGTGCGTGGTTTCCGGGAAACAAGAAGCGATAGATGCGTTTGCGGTTCTCTGTGAGGAGCGTGAAATCGGGTGTCAAAAGTTGCATACCTCTCACGCTTTCCACTCAAAAATGATGGAGCCGATCCTCTCCAAATTCAAGCAAGAAGCCGCGAAAATCACCTTTTCTGCACCCCTCCTTCCTTACCTCTCCAATGTTACCGGAGACTGGATTACGGAACGGGATTTGCAAGACCCCGGCTACTGGGGGCGTCATCTGCGAGGAACCATGCGATTTCGGGAGGGTGTGGAGCGTCTGCTTACCGAGCAAAATTACTTGTTTTTAGAGGTAGGGAGTGGGCAAACTCTCACGCAACTGGTCAAACAGTTTGCGGAAGTTCGGGTGGGAAGAACGGTGCTTTCCTCTCTTGCTCATGCGAAAAATGCCGATAATGACGCTCAAACCCTCCTTTCCACGCTGAGTAGACTCTGGGAGGCGGGAGTGGAGATAGATTGGGCGGGCTTTTTTGAAGGGGAGACACGGCGACGGATTTCCCTGCCGACCTACCCTTTCGTTAAAAAAAGACACTGGCTCGACGTAGCGCAAAGTCTGGTTTCGCAGTATCTAACCCATAGCCCGAATCGTGCGGAAATTTCTATTTCTTGTGAAGATCAAAGTAAAGAAAATCAAATGATGGTTTCTGAAAAATTCCACGTACTAAACGGCTCTTCCCCACCCCACGCAGAAACGGAGTTTTCCGTCTTGACCGCATCTCGCCTCTCTCGGTTGCTCAAGGAAGTCAAAGGGGTGGCGCACCTTGTTTCGGGAATGACACCAGGCGAAATGTCGGACGAATCCGACTTTTTGATGCTCGGCTTCGACTCGCTTTTGCTGGTGCAACTCAGTCAGGCATTCCGCAAAAAGTTCGGCGTCAAACTGTCGCTCAATCAATTGATGGAAGAGGTTTCTACGCCCCTTTCGGTGGCACAATTTCTGAATCGAACCCTTGCGCCCGACCTTGCTCCTGTTTCGACTGCGAAGGCAAGTGTAGCCACAGAGCCTGTTCTTGCATCTGTCTCCCCTTCCGTCACGGTCACTCAGCCTGTCACGCCGAGTTATGCTTTGCCCCTCCAGAACAGCGTCGTTGCGCCGCCCCTTTTCCCTGCCCTACCCGCAGTTCCGACCTTGCCGCCCGAAGCATGGACTGCGTATGGGGCGCAAATTCAGCAGTGGCAACAGTTCCAACAATTTCAGCAGTTCCTACAGTTTCAGGCGATGCTCACACAGCCGCCCCTCCCTTTTGATGGTGGAGTTCAGGCACCCCTACCTGTAGCACAGAATCCTGCCCTGCCGAAACCAACGCCCGTTTCGTCTGTGAAAACTCAAGTTGCAGTGCCGGAAGTTCTTCCCGAAATCCCCTCCGAAGTCTACAAGGGGAAAGAGGCGATGGGCCCCTTTCGTCCTGTGCAGAAGACCGATAGCAAAGGAATGACAGAGCGACAAAAGGCGTACCTCGAAATTTTCATGCGGAAGTACATCGCAAAGACGCCGGGTTCCAAAGCGCAGACTTCCGAAGATCGCCCTTTTCTTGCTGACCCGCGTGTCGTCGTTGGGTTTCGGCAAAACTGGAAAGAGGTGGTTTACCCGATTGTCGCCGAGCGTTCCAAAGGTTCACGCATCTGGGACGTAGACGGCAACGAGTACATTGATCTCGTGATGGGGTTCGGGTGCTACCTGCTCGGCTACTCTGCCGAAATCATTGTTGAGGCAACGAAAAAGCAACTCGATCTTGGTTTTGAGATCGGACCCCAATCCAAACTTGCGGGAAAAGTCGCAAAACTCATCTCGGAGTTAACCGGAATGGAGCGCGTCGCGATGATGAACACGGGAAGCGAAGCAGTGATGACCGCCCTTCGGCTTGCCCGCACCGTGACGGGACGTGACAAAATCGCTGTGTTCACCGGGGCTTATCACGGAAATTTCGACAGCGTGGTTTTGCGCCAGAAAGCAACAAATGGCGAACGTCCTCCTTATCCTATTTCGGCGGGCATTCCCGAAAGCCTTGTTGAAGACATGATTCTCGTGGAGTACGGAACCGTCGAAGCCCTCGAAGTGTTGCGCCGGGAAATGCCGAATATCGCCGCCGTGCTGGTTGAACCAATTCAGTCCCGCAACCTTTCGCTACAGCCTTTTGAGTTTCTCCACGAGGTCAAAAAACTCTGTGAAGCGCACGAGACCTGCTTTCTGCTCGACGACATTGTGATGGGATTTCGCCTTGCTCCCAACGGTTCCATTGCCTATCACGGGATCGAGCCGGACATGGCAACCTATGGAAAAGTGATCGGTGGCGGGATGCCGATTGGCGTGGTGACGGGTAAGCGGAAGTGGATGGATGCGATTGACGGCGGGCAGTGGAACTACGGTGATGCGTCCTATCCCGAAGAGGAAATGACGTTTTATGCAGGCTGTTTTTGCAAGCACCCTCTGGCTATGGCGTCCGCTTATGCCTTTCTGACGCACATCAAAGCGAACGGAAACACGCTTTACAGTGATCTGGAAAGGCGAGTTACGCGAGTTGTCGAAGAGATGAACGCCTTCTTCAAGAGGGAGAACGTTCCGGTTTCTATCGAACAAATCGGCTCTGTTTTCCGATTTTTGTACGCGGATGATTATCCTTATGTCTCGCTGTTTCTCTATCATTTGATGTTCAACGGAGTACATATCTGGGAGGGACGCAATGCCTTTATTTCAACGGCGCACACCGATTCCGATCTCGATTTTGTGGTGAATGCCGTCAAAGAGTCGGTGCGCGAGATGCAAGCGGGTGGCTTTTTCCCCCTTTTTGAGCCGCCGATGCTCTCCGCTTCCCTTCGAGAAACTGGTTTTTTTGATTTGAGCCGGGAGGCACCTCCGCCGGAGAAGGACAGGGCTTTGTCCCTTTCTTCGGCTCTGGAGGCGTCTACCCGGCTCACACTTTTACCGCTTTCGGAAGCACAAAACGACATCTGGGTTGCCGCACAACTTGACCCGGACGCGGCACTCGCTTATAACGAATCCTATGCACTTCAACTGACCGGAAATCTCGATCCTGAGAAGTTTGCGAGGGCAGTCAGAGCCGTAATCGCACGACACGACATTCTACGCGCCCGGATTTTGCCGGACGGAGAACGTCAAGAAATCCTACCTAACCTGTCCCTTGACTTGCCTGTCGAACTTCTGAAAGACAGGGAAGAACTCGCGCACGTCTTGGAGCAGGAGGCTCTCACGGGCTTTGATTTTAAGGTTGCGCCGCTTTTCCGGGCGCGGCTTTTCAGGATCGAAGACTCCTGTTTTGTCTTTTCGTTTGTGTTTCATCACATTTTGCTGGATGATGCTTCCGGTGGATTGTTTTTCACGGAACTCGGTGAAATCTACTCCTCACTCGTCAACGGCACTCAGCCGCAACTCGACACACCCATGCCGCTTTCGGAGTATCTGGACTGGCTGAAATCGCATGAGTTCGGCTTGCCGAAGGCGAAAGCGGAACTCTACTGGACGCAAAAGCACCGAACCGAAGCCCCCTATCTTGAGCTGCCGACTGACTTTCCCCGTCCCGAAGTTAAAACTTATGCCTGTGGACACGCGGAACTCACGCT
>JACMPS010000477.1 GCA_014377395.1 Chthonomonadaceae bacterium | reverse complement strand
CCGGGATTGATGAAGACGCCGATCATCACCGGGATCTCCCGCCGATAGATAAGGTTATCTATCACGTTTTGCGCTCGAATGTCTCCGTTTTCGTCCTTGAACGCTTGCCCGTCCTGAAATACCATCAGGGAGGCGGAAGTTGCCGGACTGTACTGCGCCGGAACATAAACCCAGTAGGTGTGCTGAGTGCCGGGATAGACTTTGCTGGGGAGGAGGAAGGGACCGCGAACCTCTCCTTTCGGAACGCCCGCTTGCGCCATTGAGTCGGGTCCAAGACGATACTGCGAATTCGGGTTCGGAGCGGATGACGAGGGGATTTGTCCCTCGCTTTTGACTACTTTTCCCGGCATAGGCTGAGGCGCGGGAACCTGTGCAGAGGCAACTCGTGCGAAAAAGAGCGATCCTGCAAAGACAAGACCGAGAGCATAGATCGTCGTTTTTTTCATTTGGAAAGTCCCTTTGTTCAATTTAGAGATCCGCTTATGAAACGGAAACTGTTGTGTACGTTAAACCGGAATTCTCTCGGTAGCACCTAGAGTGCGGGCAAGAGCAGAGGGCTAATTAAATTTCTCCAGAAACCTTCTGAGGGCGAATTCGGGGTCTGATCCAACCAGGTGACTGCGGCTTTACCAAACTCCTCCCTTGTCGGCGAGCGGCGTTGCTTCTGATTGAAATTGGCAAGATATCGTTGCGCCCACGCATAGAATCGCCGGTGCGTCTCGTAAATGGGTTGTTTGACCTGTTTATCGTCAATCATCCAAAAGCCAACCTGCTTGCCATCCTCGACCTCATTGTTATACAGCTCCCAGTAGAGTGCGAAAGGGCATCCCCATGCCAGCGCGGTGCTAAGAACGCGGCAGGAGCGAACGTTCTGCTCCTGGGGCGAATACCAGCGCGCCGGAAAACCGTATTCGCCGATAAAGACCCGCTTGCCTATAATGCCCTTTTTCGGCGGTAATTTTGAGGAGATGTAGTCCAAGGAGCGGATTAACTGGCTTCCTGTGTTGTCGTCGAGGGCGTCGTAAGAGGAGTAGGAAACAAAGTCCACAGGCGTGTGAGGTAGCACAGTATTAGTGAGACGTAATTTACCCTTAATTGCGTCCACAACTCGATTGACTTCCAGATAGTAGTAGACCTGAACATGGTCGTGTGGCGTGTCTCGTTTCGCCGCATCAACGGCTTTCTGTCGAATATTGACCCAAGCAATCATATCTCGGATTTCCTTATTCGTCGGGACATTGTCTGGGTTGGTATGGGTCAAATGCCAGTCGCCCTCCCAGTTGCCGAGATAGAAGGTCTTCTCGGTTTTGTTGTAGGTCTTAAGGAGATGGCAGGTGAGATCATAGATTTCCTGGTACTCATTTGGAAGCGAGTCCGGCTGAAAGCGATTGCCTTCCGTGGAGAAAGGATAGACCCAGAGCAGATAGTAGCGAAAGGGCATTTTCAGCACCCTTTTTACTGAAGAAGCATCACGGGCATATTCCGTTAAGCTACGTGGTCTAAGTGGCTCGGTCTTATCCGGAGCCAGTGAAAACTTGATGGTATTGGATCCTAACATCAGGATGGCGTTAGCCGCCTCCACCAGCATAGGATCCTTGGTAAACTGGTAACGCCCCCCGATTGCCTGCGTCCCCGCCACGAAATTGTACGCAGTGCTCTCTGCCTGTTTTGCTGGCTTGCCCTGGGCGGATGCTACTGAGAGGGAACAAAGCATGATGAGAAATGAGAGGGTGATCGTCCATGCATTCCGATTTTCATTCCACTGTCGTATTCGCAACTTTCGCTCCCGGGTAAATCTACTTATGAAACGGACAAAATCGTTTAAGATTCACAAGGGGAAAATAGTGACCTGCCTCTTTTCGATATGCAGGTTTAAGTATATGTGAGCCTGACGTAAGGCTAATGAGGGGCCAGAGTTCCCTAAGCATACACTGTTATCCGTTTCGTGATCTGACCCTGATTTGTGTGATGTGCAACTCCTGACATAAATGAAATTTTCGAGGGTCTTCCCAGGGTTCCAGGTCTCCGCGCAACCCGAACACACGCTTTGCCGGTCGCGCGGAGACCTGAAGTTTTTAGATTTGCGTGAGCTGAGCTAGTTTACCATTGCTGTCGCCAAAGGATTCGGGGTGAACACCCGCTCGATCCAACAGAGTCATGTAGAGATTAGAGACTGGGGTTTCCTGTCCGTAAGCGATATGGCGCCCCGGCTTTACACTACCGCCCCCGCGCCCTGCAACCAGCAAGGGCAAATTCTCATGCGTGTGGCGGTTGCCGTCGCTGATCCCGCTTCCGTAAACCACAAGGGAGTTGTCGAGCAATGAGCCGTCACCGTCCGAAGTGGACTTGAGTTTGCCCAGAAAGCGAGCAAACTGAGCCGTATGGAAAGTATTGATCTGAGTGACCTTTTCGATGAACTCAGGATTGTTGCGGTGATGCGTCAGTGGATGATGACTGTCGGCGATATTGATTTCGGGGTAGGTTCGCATACTGCCCTCTCGTCCGATCATCAGGGTCGAGACTCGCGTGAGATCAGACCGAAACGCCGCTACCTGCAAATCGAACATCAGCGAAATATAGTCGGCAAAGGCAACGGGGATTCCGTCCGGTTTATCGATTCCGGGCGTCACCGTGTGGTTGTCTCGCTCCGCATTCTGAATCCGAACTTCGATTTCTCGCACGGAGGTCAGGTACTCGTCCATTTTGCGGCGGTCAGAGTGTCCCAGATTGCCCGTCAATTTTTGCGTGTCTTCGCGCACCATGTCCAGTATACTCTTGCGGTAATTAGCGCGTCTTGCTCGTGTTGCGGGGTCGAGGTGAAAATCTTCCGCTCCAAACAGTCGCTCGAAAACAGCGCGGGGGTTGACTTCCGGGGGCATCGGCGTGGTGGGACTGCGCCACGAAATGCTGTTTGTGTAGGCGCAACTATAGCCGGAGTCGCAGTTGCCTACTGTTCGCGAGTCCTCACAGCCGAGTTCCAGGGAAGCAAAGCGTGTTTGATTTGCAAAGGCGCGTGCTGCGATCTGGTCTGCCGAGACTCCACTATGAATGTCCGCACCGCTGGTCTTTTTGCAGTGGACGCCCGTGAGAAAAGAGGCTCCGGCACGGGCATGATCGCCGGGCCCGTCGCCGAGTTCATTTCCGTTGTGGTCGGCAAGACCCGACAGCACGAGCATATCGTCACGATACGCTTTTAGCGGCGTGAGAATGCGTGTCATCTCGAATTCTTTTCCGATTCCCTGCGGCGTCCAATCTTTCATAATGATGCCGTTCGGGACGTAACAGAAAACAAGCCGTACGGGTGACTTACCCACACGCTTGGCGGAAGCAAGGGCGGGGGTCATTGCATCGAGCATCGGAAGCGCAATCGCGGCTCCCACGCCCCGAAGAAACGTTCGGCGGGATAAGTGATTCCCGGTTAAAAATGTCATTTAGGTTTGTCTCCCTTCCTCATCTGGAATGGTTTGCTGGTCACGATCTCCAAAACCAGACTTGAAAAGCGAAAGTCTTTTGCGGCAATTCGCTTTGTGATTTGCTTGACTGTCGGACGATCATAACGCTCCAGCCCTCGCCCCAAAGCATAAGTGAGCAGTTTCGACGAAAGACACCCTGCAAAGGCGTCACTGTCCGATTTCAGAATGTCCTTGAGACCGTCGGGCCCCCTGAAGGTTCGTCCGTCCGGGAGAGACCCGGAGGAATCAATGTCAATTTTGCCGTCTTTTTTGCGCCAGGCACCGATAGCGTCGAAGTTCTCCAAGCCGAAGCCCAACGGATCCATTCGGGCATGACAGGAGGCGCAGGTCGGGTTTTTACGATGCTCCTCCAACTGTTGACGAAGCGAGGTGTTCGCGCCGACGGTGGACACGTCGAGATTTGGCACACCCGGCGGCGGTGCAGGCGGCGGTGCATTCAGAATATTGTCCAGAATCCACTTTCCGCGCAAAACGGGAGAGGTACGGTTCGGGTAGGAGGTAACGGTGAGAACACTGGCTTGCGTCAAGATACCGCCCCGTGAGGTTCCGGCAAGACTGACTTTGCGGAAGGCAGGCCCGACAACGTTCGGAACTCCATAGAAGTTGGCAAGGCGTTCGTTAAGAAACGTATATTTTCCGAAAAGAAGGGTGAGGATACTACGGTCCTCTCGAATGATGCTGTCGAAGAACAGTTCCGTTTCCTGACGCATGGACATCCGTAGATAGTCATCGAAATCAGGGAAACGTTCTTTGTCGGGGCGGAACGATTCAAGAGACCGGAACTGAAGCCACTGCCCCGCGAAGTTTTCGGAGAGCGCGTGCGAGCGGGGGTCTTTAAGCATTCGGCGCACTTGCGCTTCTAGAACGCCGGGACTACGAAGTGTTTGCCGATCCGCACATTGCCGCAATTCGTCATCGGGCAGACTGCTCCACAGAAAATACGAGAGGCGTGAAGCGAGTTCATATTGGCTAAGAAGGTGCGGCGAAGTCGGCTTTGTGGTGGAGAGGTCTCGCTCGATGCGAAACAGGAAATGGGGCGACACGAGTATTCCCTGCACTGCAAGGCAAATTCCCTCTTCGTATGAGTCGCCCTGCCGACGGGCAAGAGAAACCAGACTTGAAAAACGGTTTGTTTCCTGAGAAGTCGCAGGACGCCGAAAGGCTCTCCCTGCTAGATTCGCTACGATCTTGCGCGTACAGAGAGCGTTGTGACCGCCGTGCAAATGCCCACAAACGAAAATCTTACGCAGACTTTCTTCCGAGGCGGCTTTCGATTGGGAGTAGGGACCACCGATTTCCAGAGAACTGACACGGGCATCGTTTGTCGGTGACTTTTCTTTTAGTCGTGCCTCAAACCGCTTTCGGGATGCCGCAATCTGTTCCGGCGTTTGTCCGGGGCGAGGCTTGAATTCCTGAGGTGCAATCACTCGCTTCGACGGTTTCGGACCGTTGCAATCAGTGGGCAACCCCTCGTACATCCGCTCAATCGTGGCGGCAATCCAGTGATCCCCTGAACTGACCCGGTGACGATACTCTACTGTTCTCCCGGAAAAATCCTGACGATCCAGGTTAAAAGCGGCGGAACCCGTAGGATCGAAATCAAGGGTCTGAACCCTCTGCCCATCAATCCACAGGGCAAGATGAAGCGGCTCGGAACCCAGTGGGCGAACCCCGTTCAGACCGAGGCGAAACACATACTCTCCATTCACCGGAAATCGGTGCGTTGCATGAAGCGAGTTGGGCAAATTTAATCCCGTCGGGTCATAACGCGCGGGGATCGTAGTAGCGGTAATGATTCGCCGCCCCGATACCTCATGCCGTGCCAGAGTGGGTTGAAGTGACTCCGGGCCAAAAAGGGCGGTTCGCGCGACCTTCTCGGAAGCCAGCACGTACTTTTCCATTTGTGAGGAAGAAAGCGAAAGAACATCGCCGATATTGTCGAATCCGTAGCCGGAGTCGTCTTGCGGAAAGTCGTCGGCAGGGCGAAAATCAACGCCTAAGAGGTCGTGAATCGTATTATTGTACTCGGCGCGATTCAGCCGATGAGCCGTGACATTGCCAGGATTGGGGGGTGCGAGTTTGTCCACGTGCTCGAACTCGTTTTCGATGCGAAGGATCGTCGCCTTATTTTCTGATTCGGTAGGTCTGGGACATCCCTTCGGAGGCATTTCACCTGTCCCAATTTTACGTTGGACGCTTTCCCATGTCTCACGAAAACGGGTTGCCGAATCAGTACAGCGCAATGAGTTCAGGTCTAAGGCTCCCGCTTTTGTCTCGGCGTTGTGACACGCAACACAATTTTTGTCGAAGTAAGACCAGACGGACTTATCAAAATTCGGCGTGTTTTGTGATTTTTGAGCGAGTTTCGTCTTTTGACCGGGTGTTGGTGCGGAGGCAACACAAAGCAAGAGAAGCAGACTCAAGGGCGGTGCAAAAAGACGCCATTCATGGAAAAGAATTCTTTTTTTGTAACTCAATCACCACCGTCCTTATCACCCCTGCGAAAAAGAAAAAGAAACATTTAATCGTTTTCGGCTCTACATTTTACCTGTGAGAGGCAGTGCCAGGGTTCGATAATCAAGCCCTGGCACCAATTAGTTTCCTCATCGTACGTTTAAGTTCCTGCCTTTGTTGGAAAAATTGCAGAGAGTTTCCTTTTTGCCAGGGCAATCAGAAAGTTGCCCTGTGATCCGCCCTCTCAACTTATTTCCGGTTTATGCGGGAGAAGAGTTTTATCTGGGCAGAACGGAAGTGCGTGCGTGTTGGGCAAGCAGGTCCGCTCCGAAATCCCCCTTGAAGTCGCGCCAGACCGTATGAATGTGGTTTGCGTTGTTTTGAGTGTTGTCAAACTCGATTAAGAAGGTCGTGCCTTGAATGCGATAATAATGTCCCTGTCCTTTTTCGAGACCTCCCATCCAGGCGAATTTCACTTTGTCCAGACCGGAACGGCGGATCAAGGAGAGGCGTTTTCGAGCCAGTTCAGAAGGTTGCAGAGAGGAATGCTGAAGAATCAGCGCTTCGAGTTTTTTCTTCTGATCAGTCTTCAGATGAAGATAGGGGACACCGGAGTCTCTCTGTATTTGTGCCTGTCGGCTGTTCCCCGTGAGGATTTCGTTGGGGGCGGTGGTACTGGTTAAGCCCTCTTTGCGTTGATTTTCGTCAAGCGATTTTACCAGCGCAAACCCTTCGTCTTCCTCTTTTGCCAGAAGGCGCGTCCCCTTCATGGCTCCCTCACGAACTTCCGCCGGGTTCGCTCCAAGAAACTGCGGTGTATCCGCAACGATTTTTCCGTCACGCACACTCCATTGCAAAGAGACATGGTGTCCCTCATAGCGCCACCCCCACGCTCCGCGCTCCGAAGGCTCTCCGAAAACCGTGATGAAATAAAGGTCGGGATCACGCACGGGTCCACTTCCACGCTCAATCTCTTTGAGAACGTTCTCAAGTTGCCGTAATGTTTCCAGTCGCGTGACGCCCTCTGCGCTGACACCGACTCGTAGTAAGGTAAGAGCGGCTTTGTGCTGCTCAGGCTTCATCTCTCCGAAGTTGAGACCGTTGCGTTTGATGGGGACGAAGTTCCAGTTCAGACGTTCTTCGTGGTCATAGGAATAGCGGGCTTTCCGGGATTGATCGGGTTCGAGAGTGGCGAGGAATTGGCGGGCGGCTCCCACAGCGGGGGCTTCTCGGCGCAGTGCCAGCGAAGCGAAAGCCAGTGTCGCTCCTGATCCGAGTGCAAAAACGGTGGCAAACAAAGAAGATCGTTGCAAAATTGGAGACCTTTCCGGAAAAGAGGGGATAATGCACAGTGTACCTCTTTCCGGTCTCAAACGATCCACTTCTTTATTTTACAGCCATGATGCCCTTTGTACGGAGGCTTATCTTGTCCTTTGAGAGAGTCCGGGGAATAAATTCCCCGGCTACACGGGCGCAAAGTCCATCTCCGTGGACTCAATGCAAAAGCAAAGGAAACGTACGAATGGGGTGTCCGAGTTTTAGCCAATTCAGGGGCGGTACGCCTCCGAGCGCGGAATTTATTCCTGCGGCAAAAACTCGCACTGAGGGACAGAGTAGCGAAAAACTAGCCCGGATTAAAGCCGCGAAGCATCGTTCCCTGACCGCGTGACAAATGAGTCTCGACGCTTGGTTTGTCTTCGGGGTCGCGCATCTGGATAAGGAGCGTCGTGCGGGCTTCCTGACTTACATTGACTCCGGAGCCATGCACCGTCAGATAACTAAAAAAGAGCGCGTCGCCCGCTTCCGCCTCGCAGGGAACGGCACTTTCAACCGGGTACTCCGAAAAAGGCAGGTGCCAGCCGCCCTCTTTGTCGTGGGGCAACATTCCGAGTTTGTGAGTGCCGGGAACCACGCGCACACACCCCTTTTCAATCGGCGCGTCGTCAAAGTGAAGGATCACGGCGATCATCGAATGTTTGTCGTGGGGAAAGTAAGGTGCGTCCTGGTGCATGGGAAATGGGGCTCCCTTTTCCGGCGGCTTGATGAACATTTTCGTGTGATGCAACTCCACGTTGGGAGAACCGATGAGGTCTGCCGCTACATCCGTTAAGCGAGAATCCATCAGGAGTTTGCCGTATTCCGCCGACTGAAACTGCACATCGTGGCAATGATAAATCACGGTGCCTTGCGAACCTTTGACGGCTTCCTGTCCGCTTTTCCAGGCGGCGTTCATCTCCGTTTTCTTCGCCATAAGGCGGTCGGCAAGAGCGTGAGTTTCGGCACGATAATGAGCAGCTTCCTCTTTGTTGAGCAAGCCTTTGACGACGAGATAACCGTTTTCCGCATAGAAAGCGAGTTGCTCGTCAGTAAGTGTATAGGACATGGGTTTTCCTTCCGGGTGTTTGTTGACTCAGTTGGTTGATTCTATCGAGACTACAAACTTCGATTGCGTAAAATCGCTTTTGTTTTTCTTGCTTCTATCCTATCCGAAATCGCTCTCACTGTCATTACACCAACGCGCCCTCTTTTTGCAAGATTCGGACAGGACTCATCGTGTCGCTGTCCCGGTAGGCTCCGGGTGACGCCCCGTAAAATTGGTGAAATCGGCGCGTAAAATAGTGAACACTGGAATACCCGGTTCTGAAAGCAATCTCTTTGATCGGCAGATCGGTGCGCCGAAGTAGCCCGCTTGCCCTGTCGAGGCGAGTCCGCTCCAGAAATTCCGTTGGTGAAACGCCAAGATGTTCCGTGAAAAGACGTGCAAGATGACGTGACGAAATCCCCATCTGTTGCGCGGTTTCTTCAACGGAGAGGTGACGTTCCAGATTGTCCTGCAAAAAACGAATGGCAAGACGCACCGAGGTTGGAAGCGCATGAGGGCGCGTATTCGAATCAATTTCGGCTTCGGTGTCGAACGAGGGTTCGGCTCCCGCTTGGAGAATCGCCAGCAACAAAGCACGGCTCACGCCTTCGATTTGCTCTTTCGTTCCGGCGCGAGTTCCGGTCTCCGCCAGTTCCTTCAGCACCTTCCAGAGCGAAACGACCGGGGTTTCGTTTCCGTCCACTACCACGATTTCGGAGCGGGCGAGCCTCCGGCACAGGCTGGCGGTTTCGCCGTTTGCATCCTGCCTCAGTGTCCACCCGAAACTGACCCACGATAATTCCATCAACGGCGTTAGTAGGGAAGAGGAATTGGTTAGGGATAAATTCGTCGTACTCATCGGACTCCGGCGGTTCTGTATTCGGTGTCGCACGCCGGGACGAGCAAAGAAAAGACTTCCTGGTGAAAGCGGGTATTGCTCCTCCCCTACCGTGAACACGCCTTCCCCATATTCCCCCACAAGGCAAACCTCGTAAATCGTGTGGCGATGCGGCAAGTTGTCGGGTAGGGCAGCGTGATAAGCCCAACCGAGTATCTCGAACGCCCCGCCCGGAAAAGGGAGGGGCGCGGCGTAGTCATTGAGATGCGTAATCCAGTTCAGCGAAGGTCTCCTTTTAAGGATCGTCATTGCCGGGGCGATTTCCCTGATACTGCCCTCAGGGGGAAAATCGCGGTGGCCATGTTTCGTCAGGAAACACGGGCCACATGGATCCTGTCGCGTAATGTTCCTCCGGTGTGTGCCATACTCCGTCATGATACCACCAGATAGGTACAAAGCCTACTGGAATACGTTTGACCGATCCATTTCCCCGCAAGACGACGTACTCACCAGACGTTTGGCGACCTGTTGTATCTCTGAATAAATGGCTCTCACAGTAAGCCAGTACGTTATCGGGTGTGAAAAGCCAGGTACGGTTATTGAGACGCGCTTCGGGCAAATTGGCAGAACGCATTGCATAATCTGTCAGCAGTTCCCTGCGTCCCTCCGGACAGTGATAAATGTCCGCGTTCTTCGTGTAACTTTTGATGGGGTCATCCCAGGCCACCATTCGCGTATCGATCATGCTGGTCAAAGGCAAAGCCCCGTTATAATCCTCCAGATACATTCGCAACGCAAGATCAATTTGGTGCAAGTTGCTCGTGCAGGTCGTCATGCGGGCACTGCGCCGAGCGGAGGCAAACACGGGGAACAAAAGCGCGGCAAGCAACATGATGATGCCGATAACAACCAGTAATTCTAAAATAGTGAAGGCATCGGTGCGCCTCTGTGAAGGGACTTGTTTAAAGCCTAACATCGTGATTTTTCCTTAGGGCGTGGCATAGTCATTCAGGTCTGTAGTCCAATTCAGCGAACCTCTCCTTTCAGAAGTCGTCGCGTGGGATCGGTTTTGCGT
>JACMPS010000476.1 GCA_014377395.1 Chthonomonadaceae bacterium | reverse complement strand
GAGGCACGACTTGCCCGCGAAGAGGCGAAAGTCTCCGACTTGCTGGTTTCCGCACAGGCAAGCGGTGAGAAAATCACCGGCAAAGAGTTTCAGATTGTCGCCAAAGCGAACGCGAAATCCACTCGACTTTTTGGTGCGATCACCGAAGCCGATGTTGCCGAAGCGATTCACAAAGAAACGGGCGTCGAAGTGGACAAGCGCCGCATTTCGCTTGTTGACCCAATTAAAATCACCGGAAACTACAGTCTGACAATCCGTATTCACCCGGAAGTGACCGTTCCCTTCACGGTAGACGTGGTGACGCCGGAAACGCTCGAAGCCCGCGAAAAAGTTCGACTTGTTGCCGAAGAAAAAGCCGCGAAGGAAGCCGCGAAAATTGCGGCAGACGAAGCTGCTAAAGCCCCGGCGGAAGCACCTGCCGCAACCGAGTAATTACGCTGACGGTTTTGTCTATCTCAATAGCCCGCCGACCCCCTTGTCGGTGGGCTGTCTTTTACCTCCCGTTTTCGACGTTCCTTTATGCGCTTTTCTGTTTCAGACGACTCAGGCGCAACAAATTCGAGCAACGTCCTCTTTCCCAAAAGTGAGTGGTCATCGTGGCACTGGATAGTTTCACACAACCTTTTGACCGTATTCCTCAGAATTTAGAGGCGGAGCAGGCGACGCTCGGTTCGATGCTCTTGCAACGCACCGCCGTTGAGCGTGCCTCCGAAATCCTCAAGCCCGACGACTTTTACCGGGACGCTCATCGCTTTATTTTTGAGGCGATTATGAGCATCTCGCAGAACGATGAACCCGTCGAAGTATTGACTGTCTCTGAAGAATTGACTTCCCGCAACAAACTGGACAACATCGGGGGTGTGACCTACCTGATCAATCTTCTTGATGCACCGACAACAGCCGCTAATGTCGAGTATTATGCGCGTCTTGTCGAGGAGAAATCGCTTTTGCGGCGGATCATGGACGCCGGAACTCAGATTCAGGGGCTAGCCTATTCGGAATTTGAGAATGTGGAAGAGGTGGTGGATCGAGCGGAGCGCATCGTCTTCGAGGTAGGGCAACGGCGAACCGGGCAATTTTTTGCGGAACTGCGTCCTCTCCTTGATGATGAACTGGATCGCATCGAAAAGCGTTATGAAAACAAGGGTCTCACCACAGGGCGACAAACTCCCTTTGACGATCTCAATCATAAAACTTCCGGGCTACAGCCGAGTGATCTAATCATTATTGCGGCTCGTCCTGCAATGGGAAAGACCTCGCTTGCCGTCCAGTTAGGGCAATATATTGCCATGAACGAAAAACTTCCCGTCGCGATTTTTAGCCTTGAGATGTCAAAGGAGCAGTTAGTTGCCCGTATGATTTGCTCGGAGGCGAAAGTGGACGCGCACCGCCTTCGTACCGGAATGTTGCTGACGGACGACTGGCAAAAAGTGGGCGAAGCAATCAGCCGCCTTGCCGAAGCCCCGATTTTTATTGACGATTCCCCCGATATTTCCGCGCTTGAAATGCGAGCAAAGTGTCGGCGCTTGAAAGCCGAGCGCAACGGATTGGGCTTGATTATGATTGACTATTTGCAACTGATGCGCGGTTCCAAAAAGACGGAAAACCGCACTCAGGAAATCTCGGAGATTGCTCGTTCCTGCAAGGGTCTGGCGCGTGAACTCAAAGTCCCGGTGATCGCCCTTTCACAGTTGAGTCGTGCCGTAGAATCTCGCCCTGACAAGCGCCCCATGCTCTCCGACCTGCGAGAATCAGGGAGTATCGAGGCGGAAGCCGACATCGTGATGTTCATTTATCGTGAGGCCTATTACAAGCAAAAAGAAGCGAAAACCGCGCAGGAACAGCAGGAAGAAATGGAGAATCGTCCTGTGGACAGCCAGGGGCGCGAACAAATCGAGGTAGCGGAACTGATTATCGCCAAGCATCGCAGTGGACCAACCGGAACCGTCAAAGTCGGATTTATCCCCTACTACACCCGTTTTGAGAATCTTGCGCCCGATCAATATGGCGGCTACGGCGACTCGACTGAGTGATTGAGATAGATTTCATCGGTCCTGTTTATCCCTGCGCTAAGCACCTACGGTGAAGGCGTCCTACCGGACGCGATGCGGGGAGGGAGCAAATTCCAACTACCTCCTAACTTCATTCTTTTGGAAGGCTACTCTTGCCCCTTAGCGAAAGTTAAAACCCTTTCTTTGCCGCAGGAATAAGTTCCGCGCTCCCGTGCCGCCCGCGCCCAATCACAAGCTCCTGCTCAATGGTCTGCAGGACTTCCTTCGGACACAACCCCAGCGTTGAGGGCATTTGCATTGGCTCCCCTCTCCCGGATTTTTGGGGAGGGCTGTCTGGACGAAATCAGGGTGGGGGCATCTACAACAAATTCTGTTCAATAGGCGAATTTTGTTTGCAGCCGAAGGTTTGATAAATAGAAATTGAAATCGGTATGAGACTACGAATTGCCTCTACCCCCACCCGTTCCCCCAAAGGAAAGGGATTAGAGGAGGAAAACCCCTTTGCGAATTTTGATTGTTGGTAGCGGTGGGCGCGAACACGCTCTCGCCTGGAAAATCGCTCAAAGCCCGCTTGTCAAGAAAATCTACTGCGCTCCCGGCAATGCAGGGATTGCAGGAGTTGCGGAGTGTGTGCCGCTTCGCTCCTCCGATATCGAGGGTCTTCTTAAGTTCGCGGAAGAGAACCAAATTGATTTAACGGTTGTCGGTCCCGAAGACCCGCTCATTCTCGGTATCGTGGATCGTTTTGAGAGCAAAGGCTTGCGGATTTTTGGACCGTCTGCTGACCCCGCCCGTATTGAAGGCTCCAAAGCGTTTTCTAAGCACCTGATGCAAACGGCGAACATCCCCACCGCCGATTACCGGGTTTGCGAAAGTGCGATCTCCGCGAATGCTTACCTTCACGAGTATTATGCCCTGCACGGAGCCGACTTTCCTGTGGTAATCAAAGCCGACGGACTCGCGGCGGGTAAAGGCGTCATCGTCGCTCAAAACTCTGAGGAGGCACGAAACGCCATTCACCGGATGATGAGCGAACGTGTTTTCGGAGACGCAGGGGCGCAGGTTGTCATTGAAGAATGTCTTTTTGGTGAAGAGGCTTCGATTATGGCAATTACGGACGGCGTGACCGTGCTTCCCCTTCTCCCCTCTCAGGATCATAAGCGAATCGGGGAGGGCGATACGGGGGCAAACACAGGCGGAATGGGAGCGTATACTCCTGTTCCCGCCTGTCCACCCTCGATTGTCCAACTCGCCATGACGCAAATTCTGGAACCCGCCGTTGCCGCAATTGGTGAACTTGGTTTGCCCTATCAGGGGGTACTTTACGCGGGAATTATGATCACGGAGAGCGGCTTAAAGACGATTGAGTTTAATTGTCGTCTTGGCGACCCCGAAACTCAGGTTGTCCTCCCGATGCTCCAAAGCGATCTTGTGCCTCTTTTGATCGCCGTCACCGATTGTACGCTGGATAAGCAACAACCGAAATGGCGTTCCGGGGCGGCAACAACGGTGGTTGCGGCATCGAAGGGCTACCCGGCTCACTACGAAACCGGAAAAGTCATCACGGGATTGGACAGTGCCGCGCTTCAAGAAAATTGTGTTGTGTTCCACGCAGGAACCCGTTTCGAGGGCGACGAAGTTGTGACAGATGGCGGACGTGTTCTCTCGGTGACAGGGCTGGGAGCGAGCATTATGGATGCGGTTGCTAACGCTTATGTTGGCATGAGTCACCTTAATTTCGAGGGCATGACCTACCGAAAAGACATCGCCTATCGCGCCTTGCGGGGTTAGGATCTATCGTAAATCTAGTGAGATAGGGCTAAATATCCTCCCCGAACTGACAACAATTTCTGAGGGCGAAGCGTAAGGTAAAGTAACAAATAGACTTTGTGAAATTTCGCACAGTGTGATTCAGGAGAAACCGAAATGGCGATTTTAGAAACAGCAGTTGCTCCCCTGCCCCTTATGGCAAAGACTTATCCTCGCTCAATTGATGACCTCGCCGAGAAGGTGTACACGGGCGAACGGCTCACGTTCGAGGACGGTGTGCGCCTGTTTCGCCACCACAATTTGCCGGAACTCGCCTCCCTTGCCAACTTTGTGCGTGAGAAATTGCACCCGGACACTAACAATCTCGTGACTTACGTAGTCGGGCGCAACGTCAATTACACGAACGTTTGCTGGGTGCGCTGTAAATTCTGCGCGTTTTATCGGGTTCCCGGTCACGAAGAAGGCTACACACTCTCGAAGGAAACTATTTTCGACAAGATTCAGCAAATGGTGGACTTCGGAGGGATCGAGATTTTGATGCAGGGCGGATTAAACCCGAAACTCAAAATCGAGTGGTATGAAGATTTACTGCACAGCATCAAAGAAAAATTCGGGGCTTACGGCGTCATTCTACACGCATTCTCTCCGGCGGAACTCATTTATATTGCGAACATTTCCAAGATGTCGCAAGCCGAAATGTTCAGGCGATTAAAGGCGGCAGGTCTCGATTCAGTTCCCGGTGGCGGTGCTGAAATTCTCACGGATCGTGTACGTCAAGCGATTTCGCCTTACAAGGATACCGCCGACGCATGGCTCAACTGTATGCGTGAAGCCCACAAAGCGGGTCTCAAGTCTACGGTCACGATGATGTATGGCTCGGTGGACACAATGGAAGACCGTGTAGAACATCTTGTGCGCTCCCGCGAATTGCAAGACGAAACGGGAGGCTTTACGGCGTTTATTCCCTGGTCTTATCAACCGGACGGAACCGAACTCGCAGGAGAACGCGCTTCCGCTTTCGACTACCTCCGCACGGTTGCGGTGAGTCGTTTGATGCTGGATAACATCCCGAATATGCAAGCCTCGTGGGTGACGCAGGGTCCCAAAGTGGCACAGGTTGCCCTCCGCTACGGTCTTAACGATTT
>JACMPS010000475.1 GCA_014377395.1 Chthonomonadaceae bacterium | reverse complement strand
TCCGGGGCTCATTAACTGCGCGTGTTCCTTGAGCCATCCAATAAAGCCGACACCGGGTTTGCCGGGAAAGGCATTCAGGATCGTCACCGGAAAGAGCATCAGCGAAACTGCAAAGATGATCGGGATAACCCCTGCTGAGTTGACTTTGATTGGAAGAAATGACGAGCCTGCTTGAGTTTGTTTCATTCCAATGACGCGCTTTGCGTGGGCAATCGGAATACGGCGCGTTCCCTGCGTGATGTAGACTACTGCATAAATCGTTCCGATGAAGACTGCCATCAGGAAAATCACGCTAAGGGGGCTGACGGTTCCGGCACTTACCTGCGCCCCAATCGTGCGAATCTGTCCCGGCAAACTCAGCAAAATTCCCGCGAAAATGACTAGTGAAACGCCATTTCCAACACCGTGTGTGGTAACTTGCTCACCGAGCCAGAGAAGGAAACAAGAACCTGCGGTCAGAGTGACGATAATCTGGATTCGAGCAGGTAGCGTAATGTCCGCTCCGCCCTGCGAGAAAAAGTAGGTCATTCCGAATGCTTGTGCAACGGCAATCACAATGGTGAGATAACGAGTGACTTTGGCAATACGCTTGCGCCCGGTCTCGCCCTCTTTCTGGAGTTGCTCCAGTTGAGGGATCGCAATCGTCATCATTTGCATAATGATCGAGGCATTGATGTACGCGGAAATACCGACTGCAAAGATCGAAATACGTTTCAGCGAACCGCCGGAAAACACGTCCACCAATCCAAGCAATCCGCCTGATTGCCCGTTGAGAATTTGTGCGACTTTTTCGCGGTCAACTCCCGGTATCGGAATGTGCGCTCCAATCGCGAAAATAGCGAACATCCCCAGTACAAAGAGGACTCGCTTACGCAGTTCAGGAATTGCCCAGGCTTTTTGTAACGCTTCTAACATATCTCTTACTCGATCCAGTCCTAAAATTGATGAAAGGGGGTTGCACGTTTTCCGGCGATCTTATTCTTCAACCTGAGTTGCAGAATTCAACCTCCAGAGCGACGCGCAACCACAATTTTCTATTCGGCGGCGACGGCTTCCGTAGCCGGAACGCTGTCTACATTCTTGCCAATCAAGTTCGCGATGCCACCTAGTTCTTCAATACGAAGTTTTGCGGCTTCGCTGAATTTGTGAGCGTGAACTGTGAGTTGCTTGCTGAGATCACCGTCCGCAAGCACCTTGACTCTTTTTTGGAGCGGACGAAGACCATAATCTTCATCGCGCAAAAGGCGCATCGCGACAAGCGACTCAATCGTGACTTCCGCCCCGACATCGAAGTTCGCTTGAAGGGTAGAAAGATTTACAATGGCGTAGGAACGATCACGAATTTTCGTGAAGCCGTTCGGGTTGCGGTGCTGAACACCACGATACATTGGGAGACGACGGTGCAAAGCCGTTTGTCCACCCTCGAAGTTGGGGTTAACCGAGCCACGCGCCTTGTCACCCTTGTGACCTCGCGTGGAGGTTTTACCATGACCGGAACCGATTCCACGCCCAACACGCTTTTTACGGTGTGTCGAACCTTCTGCCGGACTCAGGTTGTGCATACCTTGAGACATTCTAAAATTCCTCGTAGAGAGTGTTAAATACTGAGTATCGAGTGTTAAGGGGTTTCTGCTTAACACTCAACACTTAATCCTAAACGCTCTTTCTACTCTTCAATCAGTTCGACAAACACAAGATGCTTGACTTTATGAATCATACCGCGAAGGATCGGTGAATCGTCTCGAACAACGACCTGGCTGAGTTTCTTGAAACCCAGATTACGAATCGTGTCCTTTTGAGACTGTGCGTAACCGATTGCACTTTTCTTGTACGTAATTTTTATCTTAGCCGGCATGACTTCCCTCCAGATTTTTAGCCCAGGGAGTTAATTTCTCAACTGTCGTCGAGCGCATTCTCGCCACATCTTCCACGCTCTTGATTTCGCCGAGAGCCTTGAAGGTAGCCCAGCAAACATTTGTCGAGTTGGAGGAGCCGAGCGATTTGCCCAGCACATCATGGACACCCGCCAGTTCGAGGATGACGCGCATACTCGATCCGGCAACAATTCCGGTTCCCGCAGAGGCAGGCTTCAGCATAATGTAAGCCGCGCCCTCTTTGGTGAAAATCTCGTGGGGAAGTGTGCCATCAACGATAGGAACCTTGATGATATTCTTCTTTGCGGCTTCGGTTCCTTTGCGGATCGCATCGGGAATCGCACGGGCTTTGCCCAGACCTGCGCCCACATGACCGTCGCGGTCTCCGACAATCACCAGTGCCGACCAGGACATCGTTCGTCCGCCCTTAGTCGTTTTCTGGCACTTGTTTGTACGGATCACACGCTCTTCTAAGTTTAATTTATCGGGATCAATCTTTGCCAACGGCTCGCTCCTTTAGAACTGTAAACCAGCCTCACGGGCGCTGTCGGCAAGTGCCTGTACGCGACCATGATACTTGTATCCGCCACGATCAAAGACGACGGCATCAATGCCCGCCGCTTTACCGCGCTCTGCAATCAGTTTCCCGACTGCTTTCGCCGCCTCGACGTTTCCGCCGGTCTTGTGCTCTTCGCGCAGGGTCTTTTCCACTGTCGAAGCCGCCGCAAGCGTATGTCCGGTGACATCATCAATCAACTGCACGTAAATATGCTGGATGCTACGCGAAACGTTCAATCGGGGGCGAACTGCCGTCCCGTTGACTTTTCCACGAACGCGCTTGTGGCGTCGTTGACGTAGCCGTTCCTTTTCGTCGGGTTTCATTTCATTCCTCTCACGCCGGATTTCCGACCCGGCGATCTTTCGTTGTCGCTTTGATCAGACAGTTTGACTAAACGAAAAAACTTAATCAAAGCGAACAAACCATTATACCACAGGGGCAGTCCCCTATTTCTTCTTCGCACCTTTACCGCCGGTCTTACCCTGTTTGCGGCGCACGACTTCGCCCTTAAAGCGGATGCCCTTGCCTTTGTACGGCTCCGGCTTACGCATTTTGCGAATTTCGGCGGCGGTTTGTCCGATGCGTTCTTTGTCAATCCCCTCAATGGTGACAATCGGGTTACGACTTTGTGGGTCGTTCGCCACGGAGAAAGCCACTCCCTCACGGGGCCACACCTCAATCGAGTGAGAAAAACCCACGTTCAATGTAAGGGTTTGCCCGGTCATCGTTGCACGAAATCCAACACCGACAATCTCCAACTGTCGGGTGTATCCGGTGGACACGCCCTCAACCATGTTGGCAATCAGAGTACGGGTCAGTCCGTGTAAGGCTCGATGATTTTTTTCGTCACTCGGACGGCCTACCGTCAGAGTGACGCCATCGAGGTTATAAATCAGTTCAGGGCTGAGGTTGCGTGTCAGCGTTCCCTTAGGTCCCTTGACAGTGATCAAGCCTTCTTCGGTCGCGGTGAACTCCACGCCCTTAGGCAGTTCAATCGGTCTTCTTCCAATTCGAGACATTTTCAGTCTTCCTTTCGTGGTCATTGAACCGAACAAAGTCCGGCTTTTCCCAGAGAAAGTGAGGAGAGTTGGAATGTGTTGAAAACGTAAATTTGGTGCATTTACCGCAGTACGTGTAACGCAGGAATAAATTCCGCGCCCCATTCTGCCCCGTGTGCTTCGGACACAACACGATCAATTTTCGCCTTGAACAAAAGTTGTTTCAACACATTCACAGGATAAGTGTTCAGCACAAAGATAACTTCATTCTCAACACTTATCACTCAACACTTATTTAATAAACGTAGCAGAGAATTTCGCCGCCGACACCCTTATGGCGGGCTTCGCGGTCGGTCATCACGCCGTGTGAGGTCGAGAGAATTGCAATGCCGAGTCCACGAAGGACACGTGGCACTTTCTCTTTTCCACAGTAAACGCGCAGACCGGGCTTTGAGATACGTCGCAGATTGGTGATCGCTTTTTCGCGCTTAACACCGTACTTGAGAACGATCTTGATCTTATCCTGTGGGGTTTGCGTCACCACTTCGTAAGACTTGACAAAGCCTTCGCGGACGAGAATTTTGGTCACTTCCACCTTCAGTTTAGAAGAGGAAATTTCCAGTGAATCATGATTTGCACTATTCGCGTTGCGGATACGAGTCAGCAGGTCGGCGATAGGGTCAGTTGTATAAGCCATTTTTTATCTTTACTCCTTGACTACCAGCTCGACTTGGTGACACCAGGGATCAGCCCGTTGTGCGCCATTTCACGGAAGCAGATTCGGCACAAGCCGAACCGACGAAGAACGGCGCGTGACCGTCCACAAACATTGCAACGTGTGTAGCCCTGAACCGCAAACTTAGGTTTGCGTTTCTGCTTTTCGATTAAGCACTGTTTTGCCAAGATTAGTCTCCAGTTAGGGGGGAGTCAGATCGGAAGTCCTGAAATCTAAATCTCATTTCTTTTTGACCCTCGGCCCCGTTCAAGAAAATTTCAGACCGTAGAGGTCTGTGCCGCGCTCCTTCTTGTGGTTCACGGCAAATTAAGTCGAAAGTTAGAGGCGACTTACTTGTCGCGGAAGGGCATTCCCAATGCTTTGAGCAGGGCGCGTCCTTCTTCATCGGTATTCGCCGTCGTGACGACAATCACGTCCATACCGCGCACTTTATCAATTTTGTCGTACTCGATTTCAGGGAAAACGAGTTGCTCTTTCAAGCCCATCGCAAAGTTGCCGCGTCCGTCGAAGCAGTTAGGGTTGATCCCCTGAAAGTCACGAATACGAGCTAGCGTCACATTCATCAAACGATCCAGAAACTCGTACATCTTTTCGCCGCGCAGGGTGACTTTGCAACCGATTTTCGAGCCTTCACGCAATTTAAAGTTCGCCACCGACTTACGAGCAATCGTAACGATTGGCTTTTGTCCTGCAATCGCGGTCATGTCTCGCACGGCACCATCGAGTTCTTTTGAGTCGCCGCCCGTTTGTCCCGCTTTGCCAACACCCATGTTGATTACGACTTTCTCAAGACGTGGAATCTCCATGATATTTTTGTATTCGAATTGCTTTTGGAGAGCAGGAGCGGTCTCCGTCATATATTTGTCTTTTAATCGAGCCATAGTTTTGTTAATGGTCCCTTTCTTTCCACCGATGACCGACCGGGGGAGGGAGAAGAGGGGTTGGGGGAACTCTATAGAGGTTCTGCTTGCCGAATCCTTTTCATTTGGTGCAACAAGTAACACCTCTACAAGAGCAGACCCTAATCCCTACACTTTGTCAATTGCCTTGCCGCAGTCCGCGTGTTTGCACACCCGGTATTTGCGGCGAGAGAGTTTTTCTTCGCCTTCACGGTAGGCATAGCCGACGCGGGTAGGACGACTGCAAGCGGGGCAAACCAGCATCACTTTTGCAACGAAAAGCGGAGCGGGTTCCTCGATGCGACCGCCGGAAATGACCGCGTTGGCACCGGACGCATCCGGGCGAGCCGTCTGACGATCCTTGCGATGCTTGATGCGAATGTTCGCACCTTCCACGATGATCTTATTTTCCTTCGGCATCGCCTCAAGAATGATCCCTTTTTTGCCTTTGTCTTTGCCGGAGATCACCTGAACGGTATCGCCCTTTTTGACTTTGAGTTTGACGGGTTCGGTTGGCTTACTGCGTTTTACGAAAGTCATTTCTACAGCACCTCCGGTGCCAGCGAGACGATCTTCATAAAGTCTCGTTCGCGTAGTTCACGGGCAACCGGTCCAAAGATACGGGTGCCTTCCGGCTCGAGATTTTTCTGTAGGACAACCGCCGCGTTTTCGTCAAAGCGCAACACGGAGCCATCTGAACGACGGATCGGATGCTTTGTGCGAACGACCACACACTTGACCAGATCGGATTTTTTCACCTTCTGGTTAGGAGTAGCGGATTTCACAACGCCCACAAACATATCGCCCACATGAGCATAGCGTGTGCTGGAGCCTTTAAGCACACGGATGCAAAGAATTTCACGCGCCCCGCAATTGTCGGCGCATTTCAAGCGGCTATAAGATTGAATCATTTACTTCGCCTTCTCCACGATCTTCACAAGGCGCCAGTTTTTGTCTTTCGAGATCGGGCGCGTTTCCATAATCTCTACGGTGTCGCCTTCTCCGCACTGGTTTGTCTCGTCGTGCGCCTTGAATTTCGTGGTGCGCTTCATAAACTTACCATAGAGCGGATGTCGCACACGAGTTTCGCAGGAAACGATAATCGTTTTTTCCATTTTGCTGGAAATCACACGTCCCACGCGGGTGCGTCGACGATTGCGCGGATCATCTCGCTTTTTGCCGAAGTCAATGATGTCTCCGCCTTCGGGTGCGACCGTCACAGTTCCGGGTAATCCTTGCGGAGCCTCGGCTTTCATCACTTCGGATTTCTTGGGTTCCGGGACAACCGGAGCCGGGGTAGAAGCGGAAACGGTTTCCACGTTCTCTGCTACCGCGACAGGGGCTTCGGTTTCCACAACGGGAGAGGTTTCCTCAACGGGGGCGGTTGCCTCTGTCGAAGTCACTTCGGGTGTCGCTTCTTCCGGCTTTGTCTCTTCGGTCACGTTTGTTACCTGTTCGTCAGCCATTATCTTACTTTGTTTCCCCCTTCGCTGCAATCTCGCGCTCTTTCAGAAGGGTAAGGACGCGGGCAATCTGTTTGCGAGCCACCCGAATGGAGGACGTGTTTTCCAGTTGGCGCATCGCGTTTTTGCGGCGCAGTGTATAGAGTGAGCGGCGTTGAACGGCGATTTCGTTATGCAGTTCCTCTTCGCTCATCGCACGAAGTTGCTCACGCACTTCTTTTAATTTAATTTCCGCCAATGGTCAGTTCCTCCGTAGTCAATTCCTCAGTCGCGGTATCGGAAGCATCGGTTGAACCCTGTGCTTCGGAAATTGCGGAAAAGGTGTCAACTCTCTCGTCATTCTCTTCCTGCTCTGCCGCTTTTGTCTGTTCGCGGGTCACGAATTTCACGTTGATCGGAAGTTTATGGGAGGCAAGACGCATTGCTTCTCTGGCGACTGCCTCAGACACGCCCCCACCCATCTCAAAGAGGATGCGACCAGGGCGAATGACGGACACCCACCCTTCGGGTGCGCCTTTACCGGAACCCATGCGGGTCTCAGCGGGTTTTTTGGTGAAAGGTTTGTCGGGGAAAATACGAATCCAGATTTTGCCCTGTCGCTTGATGTAGCGGTTCATGGCAATACGTGCGGCTTCGATCTGGTTTGCCGTCATCCAGCAAGATTCGAGAGCCTGCAATCCGAAATCGCCGAACGCAACGTAGTTTCCTGCATGCGCCTTGCCACGACGATGACCACGATGCACTCTTCGGCGCTTGACGCGCTTGGGCATCAACATAATAAAAGTTCCTCCATAGGGCAAGCGGCGTATAGTTGTGCCGCCGCTCGCCATGCTCAAAAATGAGCGGGATCATTAGATTTTACGACCCGCACACAAACTCAAACTTACTCATTCTACTCGCCGGAAGGAGGAGTAGAGGGAGCCGGAGGTGCTGAAGGTGCAGAGGGCGCACCGCCTGCGGGACGAGGGGGACGAGGCGCACGGGTTCCAGCAGGGCGTCCACCGCCACCGCTATTACCGCCTGCATAGCCGCCGCCACTTGGAC